>DQGF01000196.1:0-14546 GCA_003525045.1 Pseudomonas sp.
TCGGTGCCGGCGTTGAAGTTGACGAAGCCTTCGTGCATCACGGTGGTGCCTTCGCCGACATAGGCGCCAAGGCGCAGGCGTGCCGCATCAGCGATACGCACGCCGGCCGGAACCACGTAGTCGGTCATTTTCGGGAACTTGTCCACCGAGAACACTTCCAGCAGCTCGCCACGCAGACGGGCTTCCAGTTGACGCTCGGCCAGTTCGCCAAGGTCGATGGCGCCCTGGCTGGTCCACGCCACGTTCGGCAGCAACGGGAAAATCCCGGAGAGGTTCAAACCATGCGGCTTGACCAGGCGATGGGACAGCAGGTGCAGTTTAAGATAAGCCTCAGGCGTGGAAGACGGTTGCGCATCTTCGGCCAGAAGGGTTGCTACCAGCGGCTTGTGGCTTTCGGCCAGACGGGTGAGCAGGGCGGCCTGGACAGCGTCAAGGCCTTTGAGCGCGTCGGCCAGTTGTGAAGCCTGAGCGATGCTGAAGGCGATAGCCTGGTTGCCTTCGGTGTAGCCCAGAATTGGTGCGACGGCGGCGACCAGTTCGGCTGACGGATTGAGCAGTGGTTGCGCGTAAAACACTTCCAGCCATGCGCCTTGACGGTTTTGAGTGCCGACACCAAAGGCCAGGCTGAACAGGGTAGTGGACATGTAAATACCTCTAACAAAATTGAACGGGCTGCCTTACTTGAGAGCTGCCGCGTAGATATCTGGCTTGAAGCCAATCAGGGTTCGGTCACCGAGATCGAGCACCGGGCGCTTGATCATCGAGGGTTGTGCGAGCATCAGTTCGATGGCTTTGCGCTGGTCGAGATCGGCTTTGCGTTCGTCGTCGAGCTTGCGAAAGGTCGTGCCTGCACGGTTCAACACCACTTGCCAGCCGTGCTCGTCGCACCATTGGGTCAGGTGTTCACGGTCGATTCCGGCCGTTTTGTAATCATGGAAGTCATAGCCGACAGCGTGTTCATCGAGCCAGGTGCGCGCCTTTTTCATGGTGTCGCAGGCTTTGATGCCGAAAAGGTGCAACGTTTTGCTTGAAACGGTCAAGGAATTGCCCCCTTTGCAGGTGCTGGAAATCGAAGGTGACGGATTATGCCATGACCGGGCGGTTTCGCGTCGGCCGCGGTCGGGTTTGTCCGATTGTCCAGCCATACAGCGGTTGAGTGCGACATAGGTGTAACGGCCAAGCGGCAGTCCAAGCGGCTAATATGGCACATCAAAGCTGTCGATTGCCTGGGAACCACACTTTATGCAAACCGCTTACACCGTCCTGATCATGCTGATGCTGGTCAGCGTTTCACGCCTGGTCGGACGGGTGATCCCGCTGCCGTTGCCACTGGTGCAAATCTTCGCCGGGGCGCTGCTGGCCTGGCCAACCCTCGGTCTGCACGTAGCCCTTGATCCTGAACTGTTCCTGTTTTTGTTCTTGCCGCCGCTGTTGTTCTCCGATGGCTGGCGCATGCCCAAACGTGAGTTGTGGCGCCTGCGCGGGCCGATCCTGACATTGGCGGTGGGACTGGTGTTGTTCACCGTGGTCGGTGCCGGCTATTTCATTCATTGGTTATTGCCGAGCATTCCACTGCCGGTGGCTTTTGCGTTGGCGGCGGTGCTGTCACCGACGGATGCCGTGGCGGTCTCGGCGATTTCCCGGAACCGCTTGCCGACGCCACTGATGCACATGCTGCAGGGCGAGGCGTTGATGAACGATGCCTCGGGCCTGGTGACCTTCAAGTTTGCCTTGGCTGCGGCGGTGACGGGAGTGTTCTCGCTGGCCAACGCCAGTGTGACCTTCGTCCTGGTCGCGGTCGGCGGCCTGGCTGTTGGTGTTGCGCTGAGCTGGCTGGTGGGGCGCTTGCGGTCGTGGATGATCGCTCGTGGCTGGGATGACCCGGCGACGCACGTGGTGTTCATGTTGCTGCTGCCGTTTGCGGCCTATGTGCTGGCCGAGCGACTGGGTGCATCGGGCATTCTGTCGGCGGTGGCGGCGGGGATGATGCAGAGCTGGCTCGACCTGCTGCCACGCCAGACCAGTACCCGGCTGCTCAATCGCAGCGTTTGGTCGTTGCTGGAGTTTGCCTTCAATGGGCTGATATTCCTGCTGCTGGGCCTGCAATTACCGGACATCATCAAGGCCGTGGCCAGCCACGAAACCTCGTTGTGGCCGACATTGCTCTACCGCTGCCTGGACGTGGTGGCAATTTTCCTGGTGCTGCTGGTGTTGCGGTTTATCTGGGTGCAAAGCATCTGGCGCTTGTCGATTCTGTTACGACGCTTGCGCGGCAAGGGCGAAATAACCCAGGTCCCGACGGCGCGTTCGTGCTGGTTACTGACGGTTGGCGGCGTGCGCGGTGCGGTGACGCTGGCGGGTGTGATGTCGGTACCGCTGCTGATGGGCACGGATATCTTTCCTGAACGGGATTTGCTGATTTTTATTGCGGCCGGCGTGATCTTGCTGTCGTTGATTGCCGCGTGTGTCGCCTTGCCGCTGTTGCTGCGCGGTATCGAGAAAAGCCCGGACGACAAGCGCCACAATGAAGTGCGCGACGCCTGGCGCAAGACCGCTGAAGCGGCGATTCATGCGTTGGAGTCCGAAGAAGCCAGCCCCCAGGATGCGTCGCAGGCGGCACTGGCGGTAGAACTCAAGGCGCGGATCATGTCCGAGTATCGGCATCAGCTGGAGGTGTTCAACGATTCGGCGGAAGCCCAGGCGCTGGCGTTTCAGATGGATTTGCTGGAACGGCGGCTACGCTTGAAGGCGCTGCGGGCGCAACGCCTGGAGTTGTATAAGCTCAGCCGTCATCACCAGATTGGCGATGATGTGCTGCGTGAAGTACTGGCAGAACTGGATTTGAGCGAGGCGAATCTTGGTACGGTGAAATGATGACAATCACCCCGATTATTTTGGGTAAAACCGTTGAACCAATGCTATGTCGGCTGAGCTGATTGCCTTGAGCTGTATAGCCTGAGCCGTCATCACCCGGTCGGTGATGACGTGCTGCGGGAAGTATTGGGAGAGCTGGATGTGAGTGAGGCCAATAGGGGACAGGTCAAATAAGCGAAATATCTATCGGGCTTACAATGGCGGATAGATCTTGCTGATGTTGATCTTGTCCTGCTCGCTGATTTCTGTATTGACACCCACGTACCAGTCGCCAGATGTGAGAGCGTTTGTTACCCGGTAGTGCATGACTGAGTATTTGTCATAGGTTCCCAAAAAAGTGTCAGCGCCGGTTTCTAAATCAAATAGATTATGTTCAATATCTGCTCTGCTCCAGCCCACTTCAGTGGTGTAGTGCTCGTATACTTTTTTTCTGTCCCAAGGAATATTTGCTTGGGGATGCAAATGCGCGTGATGCAAACCCAGTGCGTGACCGAACTCGTGAAGTATTACTTGCCGAAAAACCATATTTGGATGAAATATTCCTACAACGAGAGTAGCTTTGTTCGGCTGTACGAGCAACGCATCTGTCCCGATGCTGGAGTGGCTGTCCGTGCCTTCCATGGCGATTCGGATTTCGCCTTGATCTGGCTCGACGAATTTGAAGGACAGATTGACGTAAGGCTCCCACTCACGAATGATTCGTTCAGCATCACGTTTCATGTCGCTACGCGCACCATGCATGAACGAGATGGTAATGGTCTTTCCGTTTTTCCAGAACTTGCTGTAATAACCAACCGAGCGTTTACGACGCCCTCCCGGTAAAGCGTTGACGACATTGCTGGGGTTTTCGTTGACGGCCGCATCGTATGAATTTTGCTCATTTAACGGCTGTGCCATTCGGACAAAGTGATGAGTGTGCATGAGTAACATCCGTGTTGTTTATAAACGTCTTGTTGGACCCTGGGACAGCAGGTTTGAAGTGGTGTGAAGATAATACGCGTGGCGTCGTAAGTTTTAAATGTGGCGGGCTGGCGAGTAAAGTTTTTTGGTTTGAGTTTGTGTTGCTTGATCTTGATAAGTAGTAGTTGAGCGTGTATGTGTTTTTTTTTGGCTGAATACCGAAAAGGTTATATTTGCTTGGGTATAGCATGTCTGATGTTTTAGGCAGGAAGCCTGGAAATTACATAGAGAAAAGTAGCGGCATAAATTCGGAAGGCGATTCGTGCTTTAATCGATGCTTAGGCGCAAGTCCCGCGACTGCATTGTGCAGCGCGGGACTGCATGTTTATTTTTGGGTAATGAAAGCGCGAATCCTTTGTGCTGCTTCGACGCATTCCGCCAGCGGCGCTACCAGCGCCATGCGTACTCGGCCTGCACCCGGATTTAAACCGTTTACCTCGCGTGACAGATAGGATCCTGGCACCACGGTCACATGTTCTTCAACGAATAGATCACGGCAGAATGCTTCGTCATCGCCTTCAACATTCGGCCATAAGTAGAAGCCGCCATCCGGGCGTTGCACGTCCATCACCGGGCTTAGAATTTCCAATACCGCATCGTACTTCTCGCGATAGAGGTCACGGTTGGCGCGCACATGCACTTCGTCGTTCCACGCGGCAACGCTGGCCAATTGGGTCTGAACCGGCATCGCGCAGCCGTGATAGGTGCGATACAGCAAGAAGCTTTTGAGGATGTCGGCATCACCGGCCACAAAACCCGAACGCAGGCCCGGCAGGTTGGAACGCTTGGACAGGCTGTGGAACACCACGCAGCGCTTGAAGTCCTTGCGGCCCAGTTCGACGCAGGCACTGAGCAGGCCGGCCGGCGGGGTTTGTTCGTCGAAGTACAGTTCGCTGTAGCACTCGTCCGCGGCGATCACGAAGTCGTATTCGTCGGCCAGGGCGATCAGCTTTTTCAGGGTGTCTAGCGGGATCAAGGCGCCGGTCGGGTTACCTGGCGAGCACAGGAACAGGATCTGGCAGCGCTGCCAGATGTCGGGTGAAACCGCATCGAAATCCGGGTTAAAGCCGTTTTCATCGAGGCACGGCAAGTAGTGCGGCTTGGCCCCGGCGAGAAACGCCGCGCCTTCGTAGATCTGGTAGAACGGGTTCGGGCTGACCACCAAGGCGTCGTCGCCACGATTGACCACGGTCTGGGTAAAGGCGAACAGCGCTTCACGGGTGCCGTTGACCGGCAGTACGTTGCGCGCCGGGTCGAGCCAGCCGTGCGGGACGTTGAAGCGACGTTCACACCAGGCGGCGATGGCCTCGCGCAGGGCCGCAATGCCCAGGGTAGTCGGGTACACGGCCATCTGATCGAGATTACTTGCCAGGGCTTGCGCGACAAAGCTTGGCGAGCGGTGCTTCGGCTCGCCGATGGACAGCGCAATAGGGCGCTTGTCCGGGTTTGGCGTGACGCTGCCGAGCAGGGCGCGGAGCTTCTCGAACGGGTAGGGCTGCAACTGGTTCAGGGCATTGTTCATCGATGGATCTCGTTCGGTGTGGGCAAACCCCTACACAGTGGGCAGGCAATTTGTTGATTCAGATACTAATTCGCGACAGCTTTATTTCGGATTCCTGGTTGACGGTCAGCTGTTCGACAATTGCATCCTGCAAGCGACTGCACAGCAATGGGTCGGACAACGGGTGGTTGTTCGCATCGGTGATGAAGAACACGTCTTCCACGCGTTCGCCGAGGGTGGCGATCTTGGCGTTCTGCAGCGACAGGTCGAACTCCAGGAAGATCGTGCCGATCCGTGCGAGCAAGCCCGGCCGATCCGGTGCGCTGAGTTCCAGCACCGTCACCGGACGCTGGGCGTCGGTGTGGATCGTCACCTGTGGCGCAAAGGCGAAATGCTTGAGCTGGCGCGGCACCCGACGTTGAATGATCGTCGGATAGTCGTCCGGATTGCGCAGCGCGTCGGTCAAACCTTCGCGGATCTGTTTGACCCGCACCGGATTATCGCCGATCGAGTCGCCGTCGGTGTCGAGCACGATATAGGTATCGAGGGTGAACTGGCTACTGGAGGTGATGACCCGGGCGTCGTGAATGTTCAGGTTGAGCTGGTCCATCGCCGCCACCGTCACAGCAAAGAAATCATGCTGATCCGGTGCGTAGATGAAGATTTGCGTGCCGCCCTCGAACTCGCGCTGGGTGGTTTCCTTGATCAGTACCAGTGGTCCGCCGTCGGCTGGCTGCTGGAGGATGGCGTCACTGTGCCAGGCCACGTCGCCGGCGGTGTGACGCAGGAAGTAGTCATCGCCCAGTTGCGCCCATAGTTGCTCGACGTCGTCCGGATCGGTGCCGCCGCGCACCAGGATATCCAGGGCGGCGCTCTGGGTCTGGCGGATCTGTTCTTCGCGGTCCACCGGGTTCTCCAGGCCACGGCGCAAGGCCCGCTTGGTCTCGGTGTAGAGCTGGCGCAACAGGCTGGCGCGCCAGGAGTTCCACAGCGTCGGGTTGGTGGCGTTGATGTCGGCGACAGTCAACACGTACAGATAGTCGAGGTGGGTTTCGTCGCCGACGATCTGCGCGAAATCGTGGATCACCTGCGGGTCGGACAAGTCCTTGCGCTGGGCGGTGGTCGACATCACCAGGTGATTCTGCACCAGCCAGACGATCAGGCGGCTGTCCCAGACCGGTAACTGGTGGCGCTGGCAAAAGGCTTCGGCATCCACCGCGCCGATTTCCGAGTGATCACCATGCCGGCCCTTGCCGATGTCGTGGTACAGCCCGGCCAGGTAGATCAGCTCCGGCTTGGGCAGTTTGCCCATGAGCTTGCTGGCGAGCGGGAATTTTTCCGACACCTGTGTGTACTGCAACTTACGCAGGTGTTTGATCAGGTTCAGGGTGTGGGCGTCGACCGTATAGATGTGAAACAGGTCGTGCTGCATCTGCCCGACAATGAAGCCGAACTCCGGCAGATAACGCCCGAGGATGCCGTAACGGTTCATCCGGCGCAGGTTGCGGTGGATGCCGAACTTGCACTTGAACAGCTCGATGAACAGGCTGGTGTTGCGAATGTCGTTGCGAAAGTCGTCGTCGATCAAATGCCGGTGTTCGCGCAGCAGACGTATGGTATCCGCGCGCACGCCCTTGATTTCCGGCTGCTGCGCCATCAGCACGAAGATTTCGAGCATGGCAAACGGCGTACGGCGGAACACGTTGTCGTTGCGCGCCTCGATATAACCGTCGTGCAGCTGGAATCGCGAGTTGATCGGCTGCGGCGGTGTCTGGTCCTGCGGCGCGAGGATGACTTCTTCGAAGTGCTGGATGATCAGGTCGCTGAGCTGGGCAATGCTCATGACCACTCGATAATACTGTTGCATGAAGTTTTCGATGGCTTGCTTGGCGTCATCACCTGCGAAACCCAGCAGCCCGGCAATGCTGCGTTGGTGATCGAACAACAAGCGGTCTTCGGAGCGGCCGGCGAGCATGTGCAGGGCGTAACGAACCTTCCACAGGAATTCCTGGGAGGAGGCCAGCAGGGCATTTTCGCTTTCGACCAGAAAACCTTCCCCGGCCAGTGCCCGCAGGTTCAGGGTGCCGTACTCGCGACGGGCCACCCAGAGAATGGTCTGGATATCCCGCAGGCCACCGGGTGAACCTTTGACGTTGGGTTCCAGGTTGTATTCGGTGTCGTTGTACTTGTGATGACGGGCCTTTTGCTCGGCACGTTTGGCCAGGAAGAAATCCTTGCTCGGCCACATGTGTGCAGTGCTGGTGACGTCCAGCATGCGCTGGCGCAGACGCTCGGGGCCGCAGATGGTGCGACTTTCCATCAGGTTGGTGACGACCGTCAGGTCGGCGCGGGCCTCGACGGCGCATTCGTCCACCGAGCGCACGCTCTGGCCGACTTCCAGGCCAATATCCCACAACAGCGTCAGAAAACGCTCGATGGAATCACGGAAAATTTCATGGTCGGCGCTGTCCAGCAGGATCAGCAGATCGATATCGGAATAAGGGTGCAACTCGCCCCGACCGTAGCCGCCGACCGCAACCAGCGCGATGTCGGCGTCTTCGCTCCAGTCGAACTGCTCCCAGGCCTTTTGCAGGATGTTGTCGACGAACCAGGCGCGATCCTCGATCAGCCGGCGAATCTCCCGGCCGCCGCGAAAGCGCCCGTCGAGCACCTCGCGGGCCTGGCGGATCGCCTTCTTGAAGGCCGCGATCGGGCTGGCCTTCAGGGCCAGTTCAGCCTGGAACTGGCCTCGGTCGAAGAGTTCTGGATCCACCTGCGGCATCGATTGGCTTTCCTGTCTATTAGGCTGGGAGCTTCTATAAGGCTGAGAGCTGCGCGGCCCGGATCAGGCCGAAACGCGCGCGATGGTGTCGTCGGCGCGCAAGGTGAAGATTTCGTAACCTGTTTCCGTCACCAGCAGGGTGTGCTCCCACTGTGCGGACAGCTTGCGGTCCTTGGTGATCGCGGTCCAGCCGTCGCCCAACACCTTGGTGTCGGCCCGGCCCTGGTTGATCATCGGCTCGATGGTGAAGGTCATGCCGGCCTTGAGTTCCATGCCGGTGCCGGCGCGGCCGTAGTGCAGGATCTGCGGTTCTTCGTGAAAGACCTTGCCGATGCCGTGACCGCAGAACTCGCGAACCACCGAGAAGCCGTTCTTTTCAGCGTGCTTCTGGATGACTTCGCCGATATCGCCCAGGCGGCAGCCGGGCTTGACCAGTTCGATGGCCTTGTACATGCATTCCTGGGTGACTTGCGACAGGCGCTCGGCCCAGACCGGTACGGTGCCGACGTGGAACATGCGGCTGGTGTCGCCGTGGTAACCGTCCTTGATGACAGTGACGTCGATGTTCAGCGTGTCGCCATCCTTCAATGGCTTCTCGTTCGGGATGCCGTGGCAGACCACATGGTTGATCGACGTGCAGATGGACTTCGGAAAGCCCTTGTAGTTGAGCGGGGCAGGGATGGCCTTCTGCTCGTTGACGATGTAGTCGTGGCAGATGCGATCGAGCTCTTCGGTGGTGATACCCGGCTTGACATGTTCTGCAATCATTTCCAGCACATCGGCGGCCAGTTTGCCGGCGACACGCATTTTTGCGATGTCCTCCGGGGTTTTGAGGGTGACGGTCATACAGGCTCTCTCTGCGCTCGCTGGCGCTTGCTAAAACGAAATGAGCGTTGCGCGATCGATCTCGCGCGGCCCTGAAAAACTCGATTCTATCAGACGATCAGCGCAAATCTGAGCCTCTGTGCGTCGCTTCTCTCTATAGAATGGTGCATTGCTGGCGGATTCCAAGAGGGCCGGGCCAAAGCCCTGGCCTGTATTTCAGAATCCGGGTTCCGTTTTTCCCCGCCTTATGGTATAAAATGCGCCGCTTTCCGGGGATCCCCTGAAAAGCCTAAATCCACACACGTGTCGACACGATGACCTGGGTGCCTTCAGCTTCTGCTGCTGGTTGGTCATTGGGATACGTGGAGGCCAAACCCGACTTATCAAGGAACTATCATGTCCCAAGTCAATATGCGCGATATGCTGAAGGCCGGTGTGCACTTCGGTCACCAGACCCGTTACTGGAACCCGAAAATGGGTAAATACATTTTCGGCGCGCGTAACAAGATCCACATTATCAACCTTGAAAAAACCCTGCCAATGTTCAACGAAGCTCTGACTTTCGTAGAGCGTCTGGCCCAGGGCAAAAACAAGATTCTGTTCGTCGGCACCAAGCGTTCCGCTGGCAAGATCGTTGCTGAAGAAGCAGCACGTTGCGGTTCGCCGTACGTCGATCACCGCTGGTTGGGTGGCATGCTGACCAACTTCAAAACCATCCGTGCTTCCATCAAGCGTCTGCGTGACCTTGAAGTGCAAGCCGAAGACGGTACTTTCGCCAAGCTGACCAAGAAAGAAGCGCTGATGCGCACTCGCGATCTTGAGAAGCTCGATCGTTCCCTGGGTGGTATCAAGGACATGGGCGGTCTGCCAGACGCTCTGTTCGTTATCGACGTTGATCACGAGCGCATCGCGATCACCGAAGCCAACAAGCTGGGCATCCCGGTTATCGGCGTAGTCGATACCAACAGCAGCCCGGAAGGCGTTGACTACATCATCCCAGGCAACGATGACGCAATCCGCGCTATCCAGCTGTACATGGGTTCGATGGCTGACGCTGTTATCCGCGGTCGCAACCACGTTGCTGGCGGTACCGAGCAGTTCGTTGAAGAAGCTCCGGCAGCTGCAGCTGAGTAATTGACGCCTTGGCGTTGACTCAGTAAGCAAAAAGGGGGCTTGGCCCCCTTTTTGCCACCTCGAAAACCGTTTGTCCGGTGGCGCATTTACAGCATTTGTAACTTGCAGCTGCTAACAAGGGTGGTTCGGGAAGAATTGATCGCCCGTTCGATCGGGTGGAATGGTTGAAAACCTATCCAAGAGGAATTTTGAAATGGCAGAGATTACTGCAGCGTTGGTCAAAGAACTGCGCGAGCGTACTGGCGAAGGCATGATGGACTGCAAAAAGGCCTTGACCAAGGCTGGCGGCGACATCGAAAAAGCCATTGATGACATGCGCGCTTCGGGCGCCATCAAGGCTGCCAAGAAAGCTGGCAACGTTGCCGCTGAAGGCGCGATCAGCATCAAAGAAGACGGCAAAGCTGCTGTCATCATTGAAGTCAACTCGCAAACCGACTTCCTGGCTCTGCAAGACGATTTCAAAGCATTCGTTGCTGCCAGCGTAGAAAAAGCATTCGCCGACAAACTGACCGACGCAGCTCCGCTGATCGCCGCTCAAGAATCGGCTCGCGAAACTCTGGTTGGTAAAGTGGGCGAGAACGTCAACATTCGCCGCCTGGCTCGTATCGAAGGCGACGTAGTAGGTTCTTACCTGCACGGCAACAAGATCGGCGTTGTTGTAGCCCTCAAAGGCGGCGACGTTGAACTGGCCAAAGACATCGCCATGCACGTAGCAGCCAGCAACCCTGAGTTCCTGCTGCCGTCGCAAGTTTCCGCTGAAGCCATCGAACGCGAAAAAGGCGTTTTCATGAGCCTCAACGAAGACAAGATCAAAGGCAAGCCAGCCGAAATCGTTGAAAAAATGGTTGCTGGTCGTATCAGCAAGTTCCTGGCTGAAGCCAGCCTGGTCAATCAGCCGTTCGTCAAGAGCCCTGAAGTGACCGTTGGCGACCTGGCCAAGAAGGGCGGCGCTGAAATCGTTTCCTTCACTCGCTTCCAAGTGGGCGAAGGCATCGAGAAACCAGTAGACAACTTCGCTGAAGAAGTTGCTGCTCAGCTGGCTGCCAGCAAGAAGTAAGACAGTTTTTAACTGTCGCCCTGAAGAGGCTGCCCGCTCACGCGCGCAGCCTCTTTTCAGATGGGGCGCCAAGTTTTTATTGGTTTCCCTTTGGAACTGGCTTACAAAGCCATGTTCCGATGGCGCTGAAGCAGCGCCAAGCTAGAGTGAGCACCAGCTGTAAACAGCTCGCAAAGAATTTTTTAAAATACGCCGCAGGAGAGATTCGCAATGGCTCAGCAGGGCAGTGGTTATCAGGCTCGCTATAAACGCATTCTACTCAAGCTTAGCGGCGAGGCCCTGATGGGCTCGGAAGAGTTCGGGATCGATCCAAAGGTTCTTGATCGGATGGCGCTGGAAGTCGGCCAACTGGTCGGCATCGGCGTCCAGGTCGGTCTGGTGATCGGCGGCGGCAACCTGTTCCGCGGTGCTGCGCTGAGCGCGGCCGGCATGGATCGGGTCACCGGCGACCACATGGGCATGCTGGCCACTGTGATGAACGCCCTGGCCATGCGCGATGCGCTGGAACGTGCCAATATCTCGGCCATCGTGATGTCGGCCATTTCCATGGTTGGCGTGACCGATCACTATGATCGCCGCAAAGCCATGCGTCACCTGAACGCCAAGGAAGTGGTGATTTTCGCGGCCGGTACCGGCAATCCGTTCTTCACCACGGATTCGGCAGCCTGCTTGCGTGCTATCGAAATCGATGCCGATGTCGTGCTCAAGGCGACCAAGGTCGATGGCGTCTACACCGCTGACCCATTCAAAGACCCGCATGCCGAGAAGTTCGATCATCTGACTTACGATGAAGTGCTGGATCGCAAACTGGGTGTGATGGACCTGACCGCCATTTGCCTGTGCCGCGACCACAAGATGCCGTTGCGCGTATTTAACATGAACAAGCCCGGCGCCCTGCTGAACATCGTACACGGCGGCGCTGAAGGGACCCTGATCGAGGAAGGCCAACAATGATCAACGAAATCAAGAAAGACGCTAAAGAGCGTATGCAGAAATCCGTCGAGTCGCTGATGCACAACTTCGGCCGTATTCGTACCGGCCAAGCGCATCCAAGCATTCTGGAAGGTGTAATGGTGCCGTATTACGGTTCCGACACCCCGATCAAGCAAGTGGCTAACATCACTGTTAAAGATGCCCGTACCCTGCAGGTCGTTGCCTTTGAGCGCAACATGCTGGGTGCCGTCGACAAAGCCATCGGTAGCGCTGGCCTGAACCTCAACCCGACCAACCTGGGTGAGTTGCTGCTGATCTCCATGCCGGCCCTGACCGAAGAAACCCGTAAGGGCTTCACCAAGCAGGCTCGTGATGTCGCTGAAGATGCCCGTGTTGCCGTGCGCAACATCCGTCGTGATGCGAACAGCCAGCTCAAGGATCTGGTCAAGGAAAAGGAAATCAGTGAAGACGAAGAACGTCGCGCCACCGGCGAAATTGATGATCTGACCAAAAAGTACGTGGCTGAAATCGACGCGAATTTGGCGCAGAAAGAAAAAGACCTGATGGCCGTATAAGGGTCGCGTTGTCATGGATAAGATCAAGCTGAGTGCGCCGTCCGCGGTGCCGCGCCATGTCGCGATCATCATGGATGGTAACAATCGCTGGGCGAAAAAACGCTTTATGCCGGGTGTCGCCGGGCATAAAGCGGGTGTGGATGCCGTTCGGGCAGTGATCGAAGTGTGTGCCGAGGCCAAGGTCGAAGTGCTGACGCTGTTCGCCTTCTCCAGTGAGAACTGGCAGCGCCCGGCCGACGAGGTCAGTGCCTTGATGGATCTGTTCTTCAGGGCGTTGCGACGTGAAGCCAAGCGCCTGAACGATAACAACATCAGTTTGCGCATCATTGGCGACCGTTCACGCTTTCATCCAGAGCTGCAGGCTGCCATGCGCGAGGCCGAGGCCATGACGGTGGGTGCCAATCGCTTTGTCCTGCAGATCGCCGCCAACTACGGCGGTCAGTGGGATATCGCGCAAGCCGCGCAGCGTCTGGCACGAGAAGTTCAGGCCGGGCATCTGCGTCCGGAAGACATCACTCCAGAACTGTTGCAAACCTGTCTGGTCACCGGCGATCTGCCGTTGCCGGACTTGTGCATCCGTACCGGTGGTGAGCATCGCATCAGTAATTTCCTGCTGTGGCAGCTGGCTTATGCCGAGTTGTACTTTTCCGACCTGTTCTGGCCGGACTTCAAACACGATGCCATGCGTAACGCGCTGGCCGATTACGCTTCTCGCCAGCGCCGCTTCGGTAAAACGAGCGAGCAGGTCGAGGCTGGAGCCCGGGTTTAATGCTTAAACAACGAATCATCACCGCACTGATCCTGCTACCGATTGCGCTGTGCGGGTTTTTCCTGCTTGAAGGCACAGGTTTTGCGCTGTTCATCGGGCTGGTCGTGACCCTCGGGGCCTGGGAATGGGCGCGCCTGGCAGGCTTCACCGAGCAGCCGATCCGCGTCGCCTATGCAGTGGTGATCGCGTTGATGCTGTTTGTCATGCACATCGTGCCGGGGCTGGCGCCGTGGGTATTGGGTGCGTCGGTGCTCTGGTGGGGTGTTGCGACGTATCTGGTGCTGACTTATCCGCGCTCCAGCGAACACTGGGCCAGCGCCGCCTGCAAGCTGGTGATCGGTCTGCTGATTTTGTTGCCGGCCTGGCAAGGGCTGGTTCAGATCAAGCAGGAGCCCTTGGGTAACTGGCTGATCATGGCGGTGATGGTGCTGGTCTGGGGGGCCGATATCGGTGCCTACTTTTCCGGCCGGGCGTTCGGCAAGCGCAAACTGGCCCCTCAGGTCAGTCCCGGCAAAAGCTGGGAAGGCGTGTATGGCGGCTTGGCGGTGAGCCTGGTGATCACGGCAATCGTCGGTACTGTTCGCGACTGGAGTTTCGCCCAGCTGCTGATCGGCTTGATCGGCGCCGCAGTGATCGTGTTTATCTCGGTGGTGGGTGATCTCACCGAGAGCATGTTCAAGCGTCAATCCGGGATCAAGGACAGCAGCAATCTACTGCCTGGTCACGGCGGTGTGCTGGACCGCATCGACAGTCTGACGGCGGCGATTCCAGTGTTTGCCGTATTGTTGTGGATGGCTGCATCGTGAGCCGCCCACAGCAGATTACCGTTCTGGGGGCGACCGGCTCGATCGGTTTGAGTACGCTCGACGTCATCGCTCGTCATCCCGAGCGTTATCAGGTTTTTGCCTTGAGCGGCTTCACTCGCTTCAATGAGCTGCGGGCACTGTGCGTCCGTCATGCGCCGCGGTTTGCCGTGGTACCTGAAGCGAGCGCTGCCCGCGGCTTGCAGGACGACTTGCATGCGGCTGGCCTGACGACCCGTGTGCTGGTGGGGGAGGAGGGGCTGTGTCAGGTAGCGGCCGATCCTGAGGTCGATGCCGTCATGGCGGCTATTGTCGGTGCGGCGGGGGGGGGGG
>DQGF01000196.1:14850-14999 GCA_003525045.1 Pseudomonas sp.
CGGGTTTGCGCCCGACCCTGGCGGCCGTCGAAGCCGGCAAGAAAATCCTCCTGGCCAACAAAGAAGCACTGGTGATGTCCGGTGCGCTGTTCATGCAGGCCGTGCGCAAAAGCGGTTCGGTGCTGTTGCCGATCGACAGTGAGCACAAC
>DQGF01000200.1:0-1253 GCA_003525045.1 Pseudomonas sp.
CAGTCCGCTTTCGCGAGCAAGCTCCCACATTGGATCTCACAAGGATCGGGATTACGCCTTGGATTTACTTATGATGTTGCCAGCATGCAAGCCGCATTCTTTCTGCGTCGCTTCTTCCCACCACCAGCGACCTTCACGCTCGTGCTGGTTCGGCAGCACCGGACGGGTGCAAGGTTCGCAGCCAATGCTGATGAAGCCGCGTTCATGCAGGCTGTTGTACGGCAGCTCGAGCATGCGGATGTAACCCCAAATCTCTTCACTGGTCATTTGTGCCAGCGGGTTGAATTTGTACAGGGTGCGTTCCGGCGTCGAAAACGCGGTGTCGATTTCCAGCACCGCCACGGCGCTGCGAGTGCCAGGGCTCTGGTCCCGACGCTGGCCGGTGGCCCAGGCCGTCACGCCGGACAACTTGCGACGCAGCGGCTCGATCTTGCGGATCCCGCAGCATTCGCCATGGCCGTCCTTGTAGAAACTGAACAGGCCCTTTTCCTTCACAAAAGGTTCGAGCTTGGTGTAGTCCGGCGACACCAGTTCGATGTCGATCTTGTAATGCTCGCGCACCTGATCAATGAAACGATAGGTCTCGGGGTGCAGGCGGCCGGTGTCGAGGCTGAACACCTTGACGTTTTTGTTCAGCTTCCAGGCCATGTCCACCAGCACCACGTCTTCGGCGCCGCTGAAAGATATCCACAGGTCATCGCCGAACTCGGCGAACGCGAGTTTCAGGATGTCCTGGGCGGATTTGTTGGCATAGGTCGTGGCGAATTCCACAACATCGAACGATGGGCTCATCAGGGCGGCTTCCTACAGGTCGGTGGCGCTGGGCGCTCTATATGGGGCTGATGGTAACAAAATCCTGCAGCACCTGGCGCGCCCTCTGCGTTGCACAGGCCCGCCCGAGTCGCTAGAGTTCGGCAGTCCTTTTACTCGCTCGACTCGATAATCAATACAAATGGGAGTGTCTTGTGGAAATTGCCTGTCTGGATCTTGAAGGTGTGCTGGTCCCGGAAATCTGGATCGCCTTTGCCGAAAAAACCGGGATCGAATCCCTCAAGGCCACCACCCGGGACATCCCCGACTACGACGTGCTGATGAAACAGCGCCTGCGGATTCTCGACGAACACGGCCTGAAGCTTTCCGACATCCAGGAAGTGATCGCCACGCTCAAGCCGCTGGACGGTGCCGTCGAGTTCGTCGATTGGCTGCGTGAGCGGTTTCAGGTGGTGATTCTGTCGGACACCTTCTACGAGTTC
>DQGF01000200.1:1540-1915 GCA_003525045.1 Pseudomonas sp.
ACACCTTCTACGAGTTCTCCCAGCCGCTGATGCGTCAGCTGGGCTTCCCGACCTTGCTTTGCCACCGCCTGATTACCGACGACACCGGTCGGGTGACCAGTTATCAGTTGCGTCAGAGAGATCCCAAGCGTCAGTCGGTATTGGCTTTCAAGAGCCTCTATTATCGGGTGATTGCGGCAGGGGATTCCTACAATGACACCACGATGCTGGGCGAGGCGGATGCAGGGATTCTGTTCCATGCACCGGACAACGTGATTCGCGAGTTTCCGCAGTTCCCGGCGGTGCACAGTTTTGAGGAGTTGAAGCAGGAGTTCATCAAGGCCTCCAATCGGGCCCTGACCTTGTAAACCCGATCCCTGTGGCGAGGGAGCTTGC
>DQGF01000200.1:2243-3828 GCA_003525045.1 Pseudomonas sp.
TCGGCTGCGAAGCAGTCGTAAACCGGTATATGCGTTCTATCGGACGATATGCGGTGTCTGGTTTTGGGGGCGCTTCGCGCCCCAGCGGGAGCAAGCTCCCTCGCCACAAAAGCTAGAGGTTTTGCAGGGTATCGAGCAACACCTTCACCTTGGTAATCGATTCCTGATACTCGGCCTGCCATTCGGAATCCGCGACGATCCCGCCCCCGCCCCAGCAACACACCTGTCCATCCTTCACCAGCAAGCTGCGAATGGCGATGGAGCTGTCCATCTCGCCCCGCACGTCCAGGTACAGCAACGAACCGCAGTACAACCCACGCCGGGTTGGCTCCAGTTCATCGATGATCTGCATCGCCCGAATCTTTGGTGCGCCGGTAATCGATCCGCCCGGGAAGCTGCCGGCGATCAGGTCGAATGCGTCCCGGTCATCCGCCAGTTCTCCGGTCACGCTGCTCACCAGGTGATGCACGTTCGGGTAGCTTTCCAGACTGAACAACTCGGGCACCCGCACCGAGCCGATGCGGCAAGTGCGACCGAGGTCGTTGCGCAACAGATCGACGATCATCAGGTTTTCCGCGCGGTCCTTGGGGCTGGCCAACAATTCGGCGGCGTTCGCCGCATCTTCGGCAGCGGTCATGCCGCGAGGGCGGGTGCCTTTGATCGGGCGGGTTTCCACGTGGCGCTCGCTGACTTTGACGAAACGCTCGGGCGACAGGCTCAGCACCGCGCCGCCCTCGGGCAGGCTCTGGAAGCCGGAAAATGGCGTCGGGCATGCCGCGCGCAAGGCGCAATAGGCGGCCCACGGATCGCCCTGGCATTGCGCACGGAAACGCTGGGAGAAGTTGACCTGGTAGCAGTCACCGGCCTGGATGTAGTGCTGAATGCGTTCCAGCGCGTGGCGATACTCGTCAGCGCTCAGATCGGCGCTCATCGGTGCTGTCAGTTTGAAAGGCTCGATGGGTTCAATCCCGGGCTGACTGAACAAGGCGATCAGACGTTGCCGTTCGCTGTCGATCAGTGTCGGGTGAAACACCAGCTGACTGGTCTTCAGTTGATGATCGCTGATCAGTGCCCAGTCGTAGAGCCCGAAACGCGCATCGGGCAATTGCAGATCATCCTGCGCCAGGCTCGGAAGAGGCTCCAGGTGACGGCCGAAGTCATAGCTCAGGTAGCCGATCAAACCGCCAGCGAAAGGCAAGTCAAACGGCAGCGCTGCGTCACCCAGCCGTGTCAGGTTATCGCGCAGGCGCTGCAGGAAATCGCTACCACTTTCGTCGGGCGATACCGTCAGTTGTTCCAGCGGCCAGGCGCTGAGCAGGTCATAGCGACCGCGATCGGCAGTCGGCCGGCCACTGTCGAGCAGCACGGCGCCGGGAGCATGACGAATCGCCGCGAAGTAGTCGGCGGGATTGATGCGATAGGGAAGCGGGTGTACGGAACAAGTCAACATGAGCGGGGCAGGTCAGCCGTCGAGGCGGGGGGGGCGATTGTAGTCTCCTTGGGGGAATGCTCCTAGAGGGGATGTCGGGGATTGGCAGATTGGTGGCAAGGTTAAAAGTGGTGGTGAATGTTAGTCAGTCTTCGC
>DQGF01000115.1:0-201 GCA_003525045.1 Pseudomonas sp.
TTTACCGCCAGCGGGATGGTCAGGATGTCGTCCACCGAGGCGCGGGCACGTTTGGCCAGTTCGGCCTGACGGGCGAATACGTCGACCTTGTGGTAATGCAACGCATGCAATGCAGCGGCGGTCGGCGATGGCACCCAAGCGGTGTTGGCGCCGGCCATCGGGTGAGCGATTTTCTGTTCGAGCATCGCCGCCATCAGGTCG
>DQGF01000115.1:525-10557 GCA_003525045.1 Pseudomonas sp.
GGCATGGCCCACATGCCTTTACCGATCTGCGCGCGACCTTGCAGGCCGGTGCTCAAGCCGATATCGACGTTCCAGTTTTCGTAGGCGCCGATCCACTTCTCGGCCTTCATGTCCGCCTTGCGCACCATCGGGCCGGCTTCCATGGAGGTGTGGATTTCATCGCCGGTACGGTCGAGGAAACCGGTGTTGATGAACACCACGCGCTCGCTGGCCGCCTTGATGCAGGCCTTGAGGTTGATCGTGGTACGGCGCTCCTCGTCCATGATCCCGACTTTCAGGGTATTGCGCGGCAGGTCGAGCACGTCTTCGATGCGACCGAACAGCTCGTTGGTGAACGCGGCTTCTTCCGGCCCGTGCATCTTCGGCTTCACGATATAGACCGAGCCGGTGCGGCTGTTCTTGCGCGAGTTGTTGCCGTTGAGGCTGTGGATGGCCGCCAGGCTGGTCACCAGACCGTCGAGGATGCCTTCCGGTATTTCGTTGCCGTCTTTATCGATAATCGCGTCGATGGTCATCAGGTGACCAACGTTGCGCACGAACAACAGCGAACGACCGTGCAAACTCAGTTCGCTACCGTCGACGCCGGTGTAGCGGCGATCGGCGTTCATGGTACGGGTAAAGGTCTGACCGCCCTTGGAGACTTCTTCTGACAGATCGCCCTTCATCAGGCCAAGCCAGTTGCGGTAGATCACCACTTTGTCATCGGCATCGACGGCGGCGATCGAGTCTTCGCAGTCCATGATGGTGGTCAGCGCTGCTTCCATCAGGATGTCTTTGACGCCGGCCGGGTCGGTCTGACCGACCGGGGTGCTGGCGTCGACCTGGATTTCGAAATGCAGGCCGTTGTTTTTCAACAGGATCGCGGTCGGGGCGCTGACATCGCCGTGGAAACCGATCAATTGGGCATCGGTGCGCAGGCCGGTGTTGCTGCCGCCTTTGAGGGCAACCACCAGTTTGCCGTCTACGATCTTGTAGCCAATGGAGTCGACGTGAGAGCCGGCCGCCAAGGGAGCCGCTTCGTCAAGGAAGGCGCGGGCGAAGGCGATAACCTTGTCACCGCGGACCTTGTTGTAGCCTTTGCCTTTTTCCGCGCCGTCAGCCTCGCTGATGGCGTCGGTGCCGTAGAGCGCGTCATACAGCGAACCCCAGCGGGCGTTCGAGGCATTGAGCGCGAAACGGGCGTTCATCACCGGCACCACCAACTGTGGACCGGCCATGCGGGCGATTTCGTCATCGACGTTTTGCGTCGTTGCCTGGAAATCGGCCGCTTCTGGCAGCAGATAACCGATGTCTTGCAAGAAGGCTTTGTAGGCCACGGCGTCATGTGGTTGACCGGCACGGGACTGGTGCCAGCCATCGATACGAGCCTGGAAATCATCGCGTTTGGCGAGTAGGGCTTTGTTCTTAGGCGCCAGGTCATGAATGACCTTATCGGCACCGGCCCAGAACTTATCGGCGGTGAGGCCGGTACCGGGAATGGCTTCGTTGTTCACGAAGTCGAACAGGACTTTGGCGACCTGCAGGCCACCGACTTGAACGTGTTCAGTCATTGCTTGCCTCACTCTGCTCAGCTATTTCGCTTTTCAGCTCTTCAATTTAACAATGAAGCCTCTGGCCATTTAAACCACAAACCCGTCTACCAGTACATGCCAATGCGGGCGGCTGGGTTTGGTCCAATCAACGGCTTGGCGCCTTGCTGACGGGGCGTTCAGGGTTGCGAGTGCGCCTGTGGCAGACATCGATCCACCGTTATGTAGTGCGCGCTGCGGCATACTACATGATGAATTGCGCTTGTGAAAATTAGACTAATTACGTCGTTCTGCGACCCCATGACGCATTGCGGTCAAGTCGGGGAACAGGATGTTCTCAAAAAACTGTTAGATTGTTCCAGTTAAATATAAAAACCTGTACACGATTTTCTGGCGTCAGGTGAGTCGGCGGTGCTTCATTCGCGGGCAAGCCTCGCTCCTGCAGGGGTTGCGCAAGACCTGTAGGAGCGAGGCTTGCCCGCGAAGGCGTCCGACGACTCAGCACATCATCAACGCTTGCCTATACTTGCTTTTCTATAACAAAAGTCATGACAAAGAGGGCTGCGCCATGGACCACCTCGTACTCACTGTATTCGCTCCGGACAAGCCTGGGCAGGTCGAGCGCATCGCCCAGTGCATAGCCGAGCACGGCGGCAACTGGCTGGAAAGCCGAATGTCACGCATGGCCGGGCAGTTTGCCGGGATTCTTCGGGTGGGCGTGCCGGCTGAAGCCTACGATGAACTGGTGGATGCCCTACAGGCATTGTCTGCCCACGGCATTCGGGTATTGATCGCAGAAAGCGGCATCGAACAATCCTGCACCTGGAAACCGATTGCCATGGAGCTGGTGGGCAATGATCGTCCGGGAATTGTCCGTGACATCACGCGTTTGCTGAGCGAACAGGGGGTGAACCTGGAGCGCCTGGTGACCGAAGTCCGCCCGGCACCTATGAGCAGCGAGCCGTTGTTCCACGCCGAAGCGATTCTCGCGGTGCCGTTGACGTTGTCTCTGGACGTATTGCAGTCGCGTCTGGAAACCTTGGCCGACGACCTGATGGTGGAACTGGTACTGCGCAGTGAACCTTGAATAAGGTTATCCAAGTTAAACGTGCACCTGCCTGTGGATAACCTGTAGAGACAGCCCGCCAGGCCACGCCGATCGGGCTTCTTTGGCTTCTGATCAAAAAACCAACAGTATCAACAAGTTGCGCACAAACGGCGGGGATCACGCTGTGGATAACCTTGGGAAGGATCGATGCAGGCCACGCAGGACGTGGCCTGTAGAGGGTTGTGCGTTTTTTGATCAGCTGCGACGGCGAAGACTTATCCACGCATCGACGCTGTAGACCGCCAGGCCGGCCCAGATAAAGATGAACGTCACCAGCGTGCTGGACGACAGGTGTTCACCAAACAGCAGGACGGCTTGCAGCAGTACCAGCGTCGGCGCGAAGTACTGGAGAAATCCCAATGTGGTGTAGGGCAAATGCCGTGCAGCCGCGTTGAAACACACTAGGGGCACCAGCGTCACCGGCCCGGCGGCGACCAACCACCAGGCTTCGGAGGTGGTCCAGAATTCAGCTTGTGCACTACTGGCCGAGGGATTGAACAGCAACCAGGCGACGGCAATCGGCACCAGCATCCAGGTCTCCACCACCAGCCCTGGCAGCGCCTTGACCGGTGCTTGTTTGCGGATCAATCCGTAGAAACCGAAGGTCAGCGCCAGTACCAGCGACACCCAGGGCAGGCTGCCAACTTGCCAAACCTGTTGCGCTACTCCGACCGCCGCCAGGCCAACGGCCAGCCATTGCATGCGCCGCAGCCGTTCGCCGAGGATCAGCATGCCCAGCAGCACGTTCACCAGCGGGTTGATGTAGTAACCGAGGCTGGCCTCGAGCATGCGGCCGTTGTTCACCGACCAGACGTAGGTGAGCCAGTTGGCCGCGATCAGCGTACCGCTCAGGGCCAGGATCGCCAGCCGTTTTGGGTTATCGCGCAGCTCGCGCCACCAGCCCGGATGCTTCCAGACCATCAGCAGCAAGGCGCCGAATAGCGCGGACCAGAGCACCCGATGGATGATGATTTCCACGGCGGGCACGCTGGCGATGGCTTTGAAGTAGAGCGGGAACAATCCCCAGATGATGTAGGCACTCAGGCCCAATATGTACCCGCGACGCGGGTTGGCGGCTTGCATGCAGAATCCTTGCTTAGGCAGCTAACAAAGAGGGGATTGTAAGGAGATTTGTCTCAATGTGCTGATCACTGTAGGAGCGAGCGGTGCGGCGATCCGACTTGCCCGCGAAGAACGATGACGCGGTCTACCCGACATAAAGCGTTATCGTTCTTCGCGGGCAAGCCTCGCTCCTACAGGGGGTGTTGGTTTAGAAGAGTTTTAGGGGTTCTTCGTTGAGTGCGGCGAGTTGTTCGCGCAACGCCAATACCTGATCGCCCCAATACCGCTCGCTGCCGAACCACGGAAAACTGTGCGGGAACGCCGGGTCGTCCCAGCGGCGGGCGAGCCAGGCGCTGTAATGCATCAGGCGCAAGGCGCGCAGGGGTTCGATCAGCGCCAATTCCCGCGGATCGAAGTCGTGGAACTCGTTGTAGCCGTCCATCAACTCCGACAACTGACCGAGGCATTCCTGGCGGTCGCCAGCGAGCATCATCCAGATGTCCTGCACCGCCGGGCCCATTCGACAGTCATCGAGGTCGACGATGTGGAACATTTCGTCGCGACACATCATGTTGCCGGGGTGGCAATCGCCGTGCATGCGGATGTTCTGATGCGGCGTCGCCTTGTAGACCTCTTCCACCCGCTTGAGCAGGTCCCGGGCCACTGACTCGTAGGCCGGGAGCAAGCTTTTGGGTACGAAATTGCCTTCGAGCAACGTCGTCAGTGAGTCGTGACCGAAGTTTTTCACGCCCAGTGCTTCACGGTGTTCGAACGGCTTGGTCGCGCCCACGGCATGCAACCGACCGAGCAGTTGGCCAAGGCGATACAACTGATCGAGATTGCCCGGCTCCGGCGCGCGTCCGCCACGGCGGGGGAACAGGGTGAAGCGAAAACCGTTGTGTTCGTGCAGGCTTGCACCGTTGTGAATCATCGGCGCCACCACTGGCACGTCGCACTCGGCGAGCTCGAAGGTGAACTGGTGCTCTTCGAGAATCGCTTCGTTGGTCCAGCGTTGCGGACGGTAGAACTTGGCGATCAGCGGCTCGGAGTCTTCGATACCGACCTGATAGACACGGTTTTCGTAGCTGTTGAGCGCCAGGATGCGCGCGTCGCTGAGAAAGCCGATGCTTTCGACCGCATCGAGCACGAGGTCTGGGGTGAGGGTTGCAAACGGGTGGGCCATGCTGACTCCTGCGCGCAGCAGGCTGCCGCGTCCGGCCAAACATGGTAGCGCAGACGGGGAGGTTTTAGGGGTTGGGCTTGAGTTCAGTGTTGTTTGGACTGGCGTCTTCGCGAGCAAGCCCGCTCCCACAGGGGGCTGCGGTGTGCACAGGATTTGTGACACACAGGAGATCCTTGTGGGAGATGAGTGTTGTCTGGGCTGACGCCTTCGCGAGCAGGCTCGCTCCCACAGGGGGCTGCGGTGTGCACAGGATTTGTGACACACAGGAGATCCCTTGTGGGAGCGAGCCTGCTCGCGAAAGCGATCGATCAGGCGCCGACGACCCCGCCATCTTCCCGCGAAATCGCGATCACCGAAGACCGCGGCTTGCCATTCGGCAAATGCTCAGGGAACGTCGACCCACCGTTCTCCCCCGGATGCTGGATCCCGACAAACAAGGTCTTCTGATCCGGCGAGAAGCTGATCCCCGTCACCTCACAGCCCACCGGTCCGACCATGAAGCGACGAATCTCCCCGGTCAGCGGATCGGCACACAGCATCTGGTTATTGCCCATGCCGGCAAAATCACCCGCGTTGCTCGAGTCGCCATCGGTCAGAATCCATAACCTTCCGGCGTTGTCGAAGCCCAAGCCATCCGGGCTGTTGAACATGTTCTGCGGCGTAATGTTCGATGAGCCACCCTTAGGCGTACCGACATGAACGCCAGGGTTGCCCGCGACCACAAACAAATCCCAGGCAAAGCTTTTCGAACCGTGATCATCACGGTCGGTGCGCCAGCGCAAAATCTGCCCATAGACGTTCTTCTCGCGCGGATTCGGCCCACCCACCGGTTGACCGTCTTCGCCGCGTTTGGCGTTGTTGGTCAGGGTGCAATAGACCTGGCCATCCTTGGGGCTGACGACGATCCATTCCGGGCGGTCCATGCGCGTTGCTTTCACCACGCTGGCTGCGAGGCGCGCGTGAATCAGCACTTCGGCCTGGTCGGCAAAACCATTGCTGGCATCGATGCCGTTTTTACCGTGGGTCAGCTCGATCCACTCGCCCTGGCCTTTGGGGTGATCGGCATTGCCGTCGCCCGCGTTGAAGCGCGCTACGTAAAGGATGCCATGGTCCAGCAAGTCGCGGTTCGCCTTGGGATTTTTGTGATTGATCTTGTCGCGGCTGACGAATTTGTAGATGAACTCGCCACGCTCGTCGTCGCCCATGTACACCACGGCGTGACCGTCTTTGGTTTCGGCCAGGGCAGCATTTTCATGCTTGAAGCGGCCCAAGGCCGTGCGCTTGACCGGCGTCGATTGCGGATCGAACGGGTCGATTTCCACCACCCAGCCATGACGGTTGAGTTCGTTCGGGTTCTTCGCCAGGTCGAAACGCTCGTCGTGCGGGTGCCAATTGATCTCTTTGCTGGTCGCCACCGCGCCGTAGCGTTTCTGCGCGGCATCGAATGTTTGCTCGGCATTGCTGCTGCCGAAGCAATCAGTGAAGTTCTCTTCGCAGGTCAGATAAGTCCCCCACGGCGTCTTGCCATTAGCGCAGTTCTGGAAAGTGCCGAGGACGTTCTTGCCCTGCGGGTCGGCGCTGGTTTTCACCAGTGCGTGGCCGGCGGCCGGGCCGCTCAGGCTGATCGGCGCGTTGCCGTGAATGCGCCGGTTGTAGCGCGAGCCCTGGACGAAGTGCCACTGGCCGCCCTTGTGCTGAACCTCAATCACCGACACGCCTTCGCAGGCCAGTGCCTTGCGCACTTCGTCTGCCGATTGCGGCATGCCGCCGTGGGGGTAGAGGTAGCGGTAGTTGGTGTATTCGTTGTTGATCGCCATCAACGCGCGATCTTTCTCTCCAGGAAACTCGAACAGGCTCATGCCGTCGTTGTTGTCGCCGAACTGGACTTCCTGATGCTCGGCGGTGCCATTGCCGCTTGGGTCGAACGCCGGGCCGGCCTTTTGCAACGGCTGGCCCCAGCTGATCAATACTGAGGACTTGTAGCCCGGCGGCAGGCTGATGGCGTCGCTGGTGGCGGCGGGGATGCTGGCAAAACCCAACAGTTTGCTGGAGCCGGCGCTGACGCTGGCGGCCAGCACGCTGCGACTGAGCAGGTTGCCGCCCAGGAACATTGCCGCGCCACACAGGGCGCCAGCACTGATGAAGCCACGGCGGCTGAGGCCGACCATTTTCTCGAGGTCGGTGGCTTGGTTTTCTTCTAATAGGTTCACATCAGGCTCCCTGCGGTTTTTGCAGCCACCTTAAAGAGCAATAGTGACGCTAATGTTTCAGAGCGGTGTACCGAGTAAAACGTTGGATGGCGCGAACTGCACCCGCACCGCTGTATCCGTGGCCAGGCCCAGGGTCCGCAAGTGCAGCGGCTCGGCCAGCGCACACAGGGTCTGGCCATTGGGCAGGCCGATGCGCACTTCGCTGGGACCGTCCTCGGCCTCGAGGATTTCTTCAATGACGCCTGTCAGGCCATTGTGTCCTGGCGTCACGGCATCCTTGATACCGAGCAGATCGAGCCAGCCGGCCTTGATCAGCGCCACCACTTCGGTACCGCTTTGCAGTTCCAGGCGCAGGGTGCTGTCGTGGGTGATCTGCGCATCGATGGTCAAGCCTCCGGCCAGCTCCAGGCGGATCAGGTCGTTGCGACCCTGGCTGTCGATCGCCACGACCTTGCCGTGCAATTGGTTGCGCGCACTGGTTCTGAGCATCAGTCGACCGAGCAGGTCGAGGTCGCTGGCATCTTCGGCGGCTTCCAGTACCTGAGCCTGCAAGGCTTGCAGCTTTTGATAGAGCCGCAACACGCGCTCGCCTTCATTGGACAATCTGGCACCGCCGCCGCCCTTGCCGCCGACACTGCGCTCCACCAGCGGTTTCTGCGCAAGGTTGTTCAGTTCATCGATGGCGTCCCACGCCGCCTTGTAACTCAGGCCTGCGCTTTTCGCGGCACGGGTGATCGAGCCCTGCTCGGCGATGTGTTGCAGCAAGGCAATGCGCTGCGGACGACGGACAATGTGCTGAGACAACAACGTAGGCAAGGACATGGCAAGACGCTTTGGGCTGGTAATGCACAGGACGTTGGCGACTTGAGACTCGGGAGTCAAGTCAGACCCTATCCTTGTGGGAGCGAGCCGGCTCCGGGCGGCGTTCCGACGAAGAGGCCGTCACATTCAACAATGTTGTAGCTGACCGACCGCTTTCGCGAGCAGGCTCGCTCCCACAGGTTCTGTGTCCTCAGGTCAAATCCCGTCGCCGGGTTTGGGTGTGCGAGCCAGGCAATAGACGTCGACCCGCGCCGCGCCGGCGTCCATCAATAGACGAGCCAGCGCTTGGGCGGTGGCGCCGGTGGTCAGCACATCGTCCACCAGCGCCAGGTGCCGACCCTTGATCGGCGCATCGGGCGCCAGTGCAAAGGCATTGCGCAGGTTCTTTTTGCGGGCATCGGCCTTCAGCTCTTGTTGCGCGCTGGTGTCCTGAACCCTCAGCAACAGCCTTTCATCGCAGGGAATGTCGAGGCTGGAGCCGAGCCAGCGGGCAAGCATCGCAGCCTGGTTGAAACCCCGTTGGCGCAGGCGTTTGGTGGCCAGAGGCACCGGGACTAGCACGTCGGGCCGATCAAGGTCTTCATCGAAGCGATGTTGCAGGGATCGAGCGAGAAGTTCGGCGAGCAGGCGACCGAACGGCCATTTCGCGCTGTGCTTGAAGCGGGTGATCAGGCTGTCGATCGGAAAACTGTAGGTCCAGGGCACGGCGACCCGTTCGAAGGCCGGCGGTTGCTTCAGGCATTGACCGCAGGTCAAGCCTGCGGCGGGCAAGGGCAGGGCGCAGGTCTGGCATTGGTCGCCGAGCCAGGGGAGGTCGGTTTCACAGGCGGTGCAAATGGGTGTCGCGTCATCGGACGCTTCGCCGCACAGCAAACAGGATTGTATATTTTTTGACCAGATGTAAACCGGTCCATTGCATGGTGGTTGACAGCGCATGACTCTTCCTTAAATATGCCGAACATCCGTGTCGCGTCTGTGGGTATTCCAATCCCCCCCAGCCACTTGCCAAGCATAAAACAAAGGAAACGCCCATGAGCGCCAGCACCACTGCAACCCTGCGTCATGACTGGTCTTTGGCTGAAGTCAAAGCACTCTTCGTTCAGCCATTCAACGACCTGTTGTTCCAGGCGCAGACGGTGCACCGCGCGCATTTCGACGCTAACCGGGTCCAGGTTTCGACGCTGCTGTCGATCAAAACCGGTGCCTGCCCGGAAGATTGCAAATATTGTCCGCAGTCCGGTCACTACAACACCGGCCTGGAAAAAGAAAAACTGATGGAAGTGCAGAAGGTCCTCGAAGAGGCCGCTCGCGCCAAGGCCATTGGTTCGACCCGTTTCTGCATGGGCGCGGCCTGGAAGCATCCATCGGCCAAAGACATGCCTTATGTGCTGGAAATGGTCAAAGGCGTAAAGGCCATGGGCCTGGAAACCTGCATGACCCTCGGTCGCCTCGATCAGGATCAGACGGTTGCCCTGGCTCAGGCCGGCCTCGACTATTACAACCACAACCTCGATACCTCGCCGGAATTCTACGGCAGCATCATCACCACCCGTACTTACAGCGAGCGCCTGCAAACCCTGGCCTACGTGCGTGAGTCGGGGATGAAGATCTGCTCCGGCGGCATCCTCGGCATGGGCGAGTCCCTGGACGACCGCGCCAATCTGCTGATCCAGCTGGCCAACCTGCCGGAGCATCCAGAGTCGGTGCCGATCAACATGCTGGTGAAGGTCGCCGGTACGCCGCTGGAAAATGCCGACGACATCGACCCGTTCGACTTCATCCGCATGCTCGCCGTCGCCCGCATCCTGATGCCGCAATCCCACGTGCGCCTGTCCGCTGGCCGCGAGGCGATGAACGAACAGATGCAGGCCCTGGCCTTCTTCGCCGGTGCCAACTCGATTTTCTACGGCGACAAACTGCTGACCACCGCCAACCCGCAGGCCGACAAGGACATGCAACTGTTCTCTCGCCTGGGCATCCTGCCGGAAGCGCGCGAAGAGCACGCCGACGAGGTGCATCAGGCGGCCATCGAACAGGCGCTGGTGGAGCAGAAGAGCAGCGAGCAGTTCTATAACGCTGCTGTTTAACATCTCCCCGCCCTGTAGGAGCGAGGCTTGC
>DQGF01000115.1:10934-11212 GCA_003525045.1 Pseudomonas sp.
TCGCTCCTACAGGGGTTGTGTGTTTTCCCTACTGACGAGGCCTGCATGTCTTTCGATCTCGCCGCACGCCTTGCTGCCCGTCGTGCCGAAAATCTTTATCGCCAGCGCCCACTGCTCGAAAGCCCCCAAGGCCCGGAAGTGGTGGTCGACGGTCAGCCGTTGCTGGCGTTCTGTAACAATGACTACCTGGGCCTGGCCAATCACCCGCAAGTGATCGAAGCCTGGCGCGCCGGTGCGACCCGTTGGGGCGTCGGCGGCGGGGCGTCGCATTTGGTCAT
>DQGF01000036.1:0-8123 GCA_003525045.1 Pseudomonas sp.
CCGCGAAGAGGCCATCACATTCACCGCAAACTTAAGGGAAGACCTTCATGCCCGCCCTCAAAAAAATCCTGATCGCCAACCGCGGTGAAATCGCCTGCCGCATCCAGCGCACCGCCCAGGCCCTGGGCTATCGCACCGTCGCCGTCTTCAGCGACGCCGATGCCGATGCCCTGCACGTGCAGATGGCCGACGAAGCCGTGAACGTCGGCCCGGCCCCGGTGCAGCAGTCTTACCTGAACATCCCGGCGATCATCGACGCTGCCCGGCGCACCGGTGCCGACGCGATCCACCCCGGCTACGGTTTCCTCTCGGAAAACGCCGGCTTCGCCCTCGCCTGCCAACACGCCGGCATCACCTTCATCGGCCCCAGCCCAGATGCCATCGAGCTGATGGGCAGTAAGCGCCTGTCGAAACTCGCCATGCTGGCTGCCGGTGTGCCCTGCATCGAAGGCTATCAAGGCGTCGAACAGGACGACGCAACCCTGAGCCGCGAAGCCAAACGCATCGGCTACCCCCTGATGATCAAGGCCAGTGCCGGCGGTGGCGGGCGCGGTATGCGTCTGGTCCAGGACGCCGCCGATTTGCTCGAGCAGGTCCGCACCGCACGTTCCGAAGCGCTGCACGGCTTTGGCAACGACGAACTGATCCTCGAACAGGCGCTGATCGATCCCCGGCACGTCGAGGTTCAACTGTTCGGCGACCAGCACGGCAACCTGATCCACCTCGGTGAGCGCGACTGTTCGATCCAGCGTCGCCATCAAAAAGTCATCGAAGAAGCGCCCTGCCCGATAATGACCACCGAACTGCGCCAGGCCATGGGCGAAGCGGCGCTCAAGGCCGGGCGCGCGGTGAGTTACGTCGGCGCTGGCACCGTGGAGTTCCTGCTGGATGCAGGCGGGAAGTTTTACTTTCTGGAGATGAACACTCGCCTGCAAGTGGAGCACCCGGTGACCGAATTGATCACCGGCCTCGATCTGGTGGCCTGGCAGCTGCAGGTCGCCGAAGGACTGCCGCTGCCCTTGCGACAGGAACAGGTGCAATTCAGCGGCCATGCCATGGAAGTGCGTTTGTATGCCGAAGACCCGACTCAGGATTTTCTGCCGCAGACCGGTCGCATCGTAACTTGGGAGCCAGCATTGCACGGCGGCGTGCGAATCGACCATGGTCTGATCGAAGGCCAGAGCATCAGCCCCTTCTACGACCCGCTGCTGGGCAAGCTGATTGCCCACGGCGCCACCCGCGAAGAAGCCCGGCGCAAGTTGTTGCGCGCAGTGCAGGACAGCGTGCTGCTGGGCGTGCAGAGCAATCAGCGCTTGCTCGCCAGCCTGCTGGAACACCCGCAGTTCAACAGTGGCGAGTTCAGCACCGGATTCATCCCGACGTATTTTGCCGACCATTGCTGCCTGCATCCCCATGTACCCGGCGCAGACGAATTGGCAATCACCGCGACCCTGTTTTATCAGGCATCGACGCAAAGTTTTCCCGCACCCTTGGCGGGTTGGCGCAACAACGCCAGCGTGCCGTTGCACTACCGCATTGGCCTGGAAGATCAGGATTGGCCGGTGCAATTGCATGCGATGCCTGGCGAACCCTATCGGATTCAAGTCGCCACCCGCACCCTCGAACTGAAGGTTATCCAGTGCGACGGGCGCTGGGCCACCCTGGAAATCGACGGCATCCGCCAGCGCCATGCCTACCGTCTGGAATCCGCGCAGCTCTGGCTATTCACCCGGCCCGGCAGCCTGCGGCTGGTGGATCGGACTCAGGCCCCGATCGGCCGTCAGGCCAGCGTCAGCGGCGGCACGCTCAAGGCACCGATGGACGGTGCAATCATCGACGTGCTGGTCACCGAGGGCAGCCCGGTCAGTAAAGGCCAGTTGTTGCTGGTGCTGGAGGCCATGAAAATGGAGCATCCACTCAAGTCTGGCATCGATGGGGTACTCAAACGCTTGCAGGTCAGGGTCGGCGATCAGGTGAAAAATCGTCAGATATTGTTGGAGGTCGAATAAGCCGCTAGGCGGATCCGCCGGGTTTGGCTACGCTCAAGCCCTATCAGGACGCGGATACCAGGAAACCTTCGATGCCTCATTGGCTGGTCATTGATCTGGAAGCCACCACCGATAAGGGTGGTTGGCCAGTAACGGAAATGGAAATCATCGAGATCGGCGCCACGCTGGTGGATCGCAAGGGGCGAGAACTGGACTCATTCCAGTGCTTCGTGCGGCCACTGCGGCGGCCCTTGCTGACACCCTTTTGCCGGGAATTGACACACATCACGCAAGCCAACGTCGAGGGTGCCGAGCCGCTGAGCGAGGTCTGGGGGGCGTTCGAACGCTGGCTCGACCAGCATCACGCGCGGCTGGAAGGCTGGGCCAGTTGGGGCGATTACGATCGCAAACAACTGCTTCAGGAATGGCAGCGCTTGCAGATCGACAGCGCCCTGTGCCGGGTGCCACACATGAACCTCAAGCAGCGCTTCGCCAAGGCCCGTCGGCTGGAACGCCCGCTGGGGCTCAACGGCGCCCTGCAACTGGTGGGCATGCAGTTCACCGGGCAGCAACACCGGGCGCTGGAAGACGCGCGCAATACAGCACGTCTTTTACCACTGGTTCTCCCCCTCTAGAGCGTGACGGCGCCAAGGGCCTTGTGCATACTGGCCGGCCCTTTTCAGCCCTTTTCGAGGAATCGCCCATGTTTAAAGTCAACGAGTACTTCGACGGCACCGTCAAGTCGATCGCCTTTGGCACCGCAGAAGGTCCGGCGACCATCGGCGTCATGGCTCCGGGCGAGTACGAATTCGGCACCAGCCAACGTGAAATCATGCACGTGGTGACCGGCGCCCTGACCGTCAAACTGCCAGACAGCAGCGACTGGGAAACCTTCGCCGCCGGCAGCCAGTTCAACGTGCCCGCCAACAGCAAATTTCAGCTGAAAGTGGCTGTCGACACCGCTTACCTGTGCGAATACCGCGGCTAAACCCCCGGGTTTTCACCGCGAAAAAAATGCCCGTGTCCAAGGACACGGGCATTTTTTATTCAAGCGTTTATTCCAGGATCGTCACCGGCATACCGACTTCGAGCTGGCCGTTGCCGTCATTGACCAGATTCTGGCCGAACATCGCGCCCTCTTCCTGGGCCCGGTATTTCTGCAACGTAGCCAGAGGCTCACGATCATCGCTGCGTAAACCGGTCTGCGGGTCGACGGTGGTCAGAATGCAGCGCGAACAGGGCTTGACCACGCGGAACTCGACATCGCCGATACGAATACGCTTCCAGCCATCTTCGGCATACGCATCGCTGCCTTCGATCACCAGATTCGGTCGAAAGCGCAGCATCTCCAGCGGGCGCCCGACTTTTTGCGAAAGGTCCTCAAGAGAGGCCTGCCCGATCAGCAACAGCGGGAAGCCATCGGCGAAGGCCACCCGATCGTCATCCTTGCCATAGCCCGCCTCAGTGATCCGCGCGCGATCAAGCGGTATTTGCACCAGGCGGGTCGGCTTGCCAATGAATTCACTGACCCAGGCCCCCGCCTGATCACCGGCATCCGGGACCCGCAAACTGTCGCGAAAGATGGTCACGCCCCGCAGTTCAGCGTCGCTGCCTGGCAAGGCAATATCAATCGCCGAGCGTCCCGGAGCACTGAGGGTCAAGCCGCCTTCGGCATTCCACAACGCCGACAGCTGACTCATCCGGCCCACTACGCGCTGGCTCAGGAACCGCCCGCTGGCCTCGTCCACCAACATCCAGCGTCGATCCCCGTCCAGCCCCAGCTTGTCCAGGCTGGCCTGCTGCAGGATCTCGCCCTTGCCGGATTTCAACGGATAACGATAAAGCGCGCTCAGACGCAGCATGGCCAGCTCCCCGGGCAAAAAACGCCACCCTATACGACCTCCAGCGCCGAATCAAAGCTTCCTTGTGGGAGCGAGCCTGCTCGCGAAAGCGGTGTATCAGTCAACATTGATGTCGACTGTCACTCCGTCTTCGCGAGCAGGCTCGCTCCCACAGGTTGACCGTGGGTAGCCTTCGATACGTTATCAGGCTGGCACTTCGTCGAGCATCAGGCGCTGGCGCACCACGTCGACGAGTTTGTCCGGCTGGAATTTGGAGAGGAAGTTATCGCAGCCGACCTTCTTGACCATCGAGTCGTTGAAGCTGCCGGACAGGGAGGTGTGCAGCACCACATAGAGGCCACGCAGGCGCGGGTCGTTACGGATTTCGGTGGTGAGGCGATAACCGTCCATTTCCGGCATTTCCGCATCGGTGAAGACCATCAGCAACTTGTCGGTCATGTTCACACCAGTATCGGCCCAGGCCTTGAGCAGGTTCAATGCCTTCAGGCCATCGCTGGCAACGTGCATCTTCACGCCCAGTTGCCCCAGCGTGTCGCGCAACTGCGAGATCGCCACGCTGGAGTCATCCACCAGCAGCACTTCACGACCGCGGGCGCGTTCCAGGAGCGGGTCGTCGAGTTTGTCGCGGGATACCTTGGCGTTGTACGGGACGATTTCGGCGAGGACTTTTTCGACGTCGATGATTTCCACCAACTGGTCGTCGACCTTGCTGATGGCGGTCAGGTAGTGCTGGCGACCGGCGCTGGTCGGCGGCGGCAGGATGGCTTCCCAGTTCATGTTGACGATGCGGTCCACACCACCGACCAGAAACGCCTGTACCGAACGATTGTACTCGGTGACGATGATGGTACTGGTAGGGCTGGGCACCAGCGCACGCATGCCGATGGCCTGGGACAGGTCGATCACCGGCAGGGTCTGGCCACGCAGGTTGACCACGCCGCAGACAAACGGATGGCGCTGGGGCATCAGGGTCAGTTTCGGCAGTTGCAGCACTTCCTGAACCTTAAAGACGTTGATCGCGAACAATTGCCGTCCGGCCAGGCGAAACATGAGAAGTTCCAGGCGATTCTCACCCACCAGTTGCGTGCGTTGGTCTACCGTGTCGAGAATGCCGGCCATCAATGACTCCTGGTCTTGTTCTGATGAATTCACTAAAGAAGGTTATCGGCTGTTTTTGGCGGATCTTGACCCCTGGCCAAAATGGCCGTATGCGAGCAGATCATCGGTCTGGACGATCAGCCGTTCGAGAGCCGCTCAGCAGCGGCGAGTTTTCCGGCAGGTGCACACGCAGTGCTGCCGCGCGTGCAGAGAAGCGCAGGCTATCGCCTTCCATAGGTTCGCCATCGAGGTTGATATAAAGACCTTCCGAGACCTTGATCTCGACCCATGGCAAGCGGGCGCGCACAAACATGTTGTCGATACCGAAACCGTCGGCCAACAGGGTTTTCAAGGTGCCAACCAGTTCCTGCGGTGCAGGCAAAATGCTGATATCCAGCAGGCCATCGTCAGCCAGTGCGTCGGGGCATAACACATGCCCGCCGCCAGCCTGCCGGCCATTACCGATACCCAATGCCAGCAGCTCGCCACTCCATTGGAAATCAGGGCCCTGCAACTCGCCATAGGCCGCATGCAACTCACTGAAACGTGATAAACCGGTGAACAGATAAGCCGCCCCGCCGAGGATTTTTTTCAAGTCTTCCGAGGTGTTTGCCGTCACCTGGCTACCAAAGCCGCCCGTGGCCATATTCAGAAATACCTGCCCGCCAACTTCGCCCAAATCGATGGCGCTCGGCGCAGCATCCAGAAGATCCAGCGCCTGAGCAGGCTCCAGAGGCACACCGGCGGCGCGGGCAAAATCATTGGCCGTCCCCAGAGGCATCAACACCAGGCTGGCCTGCGTCGAATGTGCAGCCATGGCCTCGGCAATATCACGCAAGGTGCCATCACCGCCGCCGGCGATGATGTGCTTATAGCCTGCCGTCAACGCCTCCTCTACCAGCCGTTGTGCGTCTCCGGCTTCCCAGGTCAGTCGAACGGCCAGTTCCCAACCCCGTTGGCGCTTGCCCTCGACGGCGGCGCGGACCGACTCGTTGAGCGCCTGCTTGCCATGCAAAATCAATAGCGCCTTGCGTTCGCTCATTGTGCTCACTCCCATGAATTGAATTTCGTATGGGAGATATTGACCTCATCGCCCTGCAGAAAAGTCGATAGAAATTGAATTAATTCAAATCGAACAGTCTTGAATCCTGCCAGTAGGGATTTTTCTTACAAAACGTGAGGAATCGGCTCAATTGACCAGCCTGCCGTGATTGGTACAACGTGGCGACTGCAATTATCAGTCATCAGCAGAAACAAACAGGGACGTGCCATGCAAAACCAAGACATCAGGTCACCCGTTATTCCGGTCGCACCCTTTGTAGAAAAACGCGCCAATCATCAAGCCGAACTAAAAAACAGCACGACACTCAGCGCAGGGGCTGCCGCGGACTCTCGCATCGCAGAACTGGAGGCTCACCTTAAATACATCCGAAGAGACATGGATGAAATCCGTGACGACGTCAAATCCATCAAGCACCGGCTGGTCTATTCTGCAGGGGGTACAGCCGTGGTCCTCGGGCTTCTGGTGTGGATTGCCAATAGTCGTTTCGACCAGCTCGTGACCCTCATGGCCCAATAAGGAGCCACCGTGAACGCAAAACCCGGTCCTGCAGACCGGGTTTGCGTGACAATGTCAAGGCGGATCTCAGCCCAGGACTTCACTCAGCGGGATGAAGCTGACCCAGTCACCTTCGATCAACGTGCGACCTTCCAGCACTTCAACCAGACCATCGGCCCAGGCGGCGCTGCGCAGCACACCAGAACTCTGATTCCTGTAGATGATGGCCCGGCCGTTCTCCAGCCGTCCACGCAAGTACTCGCGCCGATTGCCAGCTTTGGGCCAGGCGAATCCTGCTGGCACCTGAAACTTCAAGGGTTCTACTTCTTCTACACCCAGGCGGCGCATCAGATAGGGCCTGGCCAACAAGGCAAAGGTCACCAGGGTCGACGCCGGGTTGCCGGGCAGGCCGATCACCGGGACACCACGAAAATGCCCGAAGGTCAGCGGTTTGCCTGGTTTGATGGCAAGTTTCCACAACGTCAACTCGCCCTCTTCCCGCAAGGCAATGCCCAGAAAATCGGCTTCACCTACCGAGACGCCGCCCGTCGAGAGGATCAGGTCGACATCTTTCAATTCACCCAGGCGTGCGCGAGTGATCGCCAGGTCATCGGCGAGAATTCCGGCGTCTATGACTTCACAGCCGAGACGTTGCAACCAGCTGCAGAGCAATACTCGATTACTGTTGTAAATCTGTCCCGGCCCCAGCGCCTGCCCCGGTTCAAGCAACTCATCCCCAGTGGACAGAACCGCAACCCGAACCTTGCGGATCACCTCCAGCTCTGCGCAACCCAGTGATGCCGCCAGCCCCTGTTCGATCGGACCCAGACGCGTGCCAGCCGGCAGAATCAGCTCACCAACAGTGGTTTCCTGGCCTTGCGGACGAATGTTTTGTCCGGGGATCATGGCTTCGATGAAACGCACTCGCTCGTCCGCCTGGACCTCGACGTTCTCCTGCATCTCGACGCAATCGGCACCTGCAGGAACCGGCGCACCGGTGAAGATTCGTGCACAAGTGCCTGGCTTCAAGGGGTCAGGAGCCTTGCCTGCAAAAACCTTCTGACTGACTACCAATGGCTCTCCCCTCCAGTCAGCCATGCACAAGGCATAACCGTCCATGGCACTGTTGGGCCAGGGCGGCAGGTCAAGCGTCGACACCAGGTCTTCAGCCAGTACCCGGCCCTGTACCTGCGCCAACGGCAAGCGCTCACGCTCGCGGATCGGTGAAGCTTCGGCCAGTTCGAGCAAGCGGGCCAGTGCCACTTCGACCGCCATCAGGCTGCCGGTCTTGCCGGGCTTACCCGCGGGATTCACAGGGTGCCGCCTGTTTCAGATGAGGGACGAAATTGCACGGGCGGTGCCGCGAATCCAGCTGCTCGGCCAGAATGCCGTCCCAACCGGTGCGCACGGCATTGGTCGAACCCGGCAAGCAGCAGACCAGCGTACCATTGGCCAGACCGGCCAGGGCCCGGGACTGAACGGTCGAGGTGCCGATGTCGGCCACCGATATCTGCCGGAACAGCTCACCAAAACCGTCGACCTGCTTGTCCAGCAGGCAGCTCACGGCTTCTGGAGTGCTGTCGCGCCCGGTAAATCCGGTGCCACCCGTAATCAGCA
>DQGF01000036.1:8408-9939 GCA_003525045.1 Pseudomonas sp.
CGGAGTGCTGTCGCGCCCAGTGAAACCAGTACCGCCAGTTATCAGCACGACCTGCACGACATCGTCGGCAATCCAGGTGGCGACTTGCGCGCGAATTTTGTAGAGGTCATCTTTGAGCAGCACCCGGGCCGCCAGGTTATGGCCGGCGGCATTCAAGCGGTCAACGAAGACCTGGCCTGACGTATCGGTTTCCAGGGTACGGGTATCGCTGACAGTCAGCACCGCGATGTTGAGCGGCGCAAAAGGTACATCAGCCTTGGCTTTCATAGGCTCGTCCAGTTGTAGGAGAAACAGCCCGGTGTTATATCACAGCGCTTGATTTTTTCGCCGCCCCCATGGAGACCTGCCATGACCTCGAATACGGATTTGCCGCCCTGCTCCATTCTGCTCCTGGCAGGTGGGCGCGGCCAACGCATGGGCGGTCAGGATAAAGGATTGCTGGAGTGGCAAGGTGAACCACTGATTGCCCATCTGCACCGCAAGACCCGCGCATTGAGCGATGACCTGATCATCTCCTGCAACAGGAACCTGGAACAGTACGCACCCTACGCCGACCGGTTGGTCCATGACGACGAAGGGGATTTTCCGGGGCCTTTGGCCGGTATCCGGGCTGGCCTCAAGGCCGCCAGGCATTCGTACCTGATGATATTGCCTTGTGACGTGCCTCGGATCGATACCGCGTTGCTCCAGAGCATGCGCGAAACCGCCAGCCAGCATCCGGACAAACCGTTGATGCTGCGCCAGGGCGAACATTGGGAGCCCTTGCTGTGCATCATACCCGTGGCACTTGCCAACGCTTTTGAAAGTGCCTGGCACGACGGTGAACGCAGTCCGGGACGTCTGATGCGCACGCTGGGGGCCAATGCACTGCAATGCCCCGACAACGACCCTCGCCTGGCTAACCTTAATACCCCGGAACTGTTAAGCACTCACAACACTGTGTCAGACTGACACTACCCATGGAACTTGCATTCGTTGTATACGTCTCAAGCTCGGTAACCAAAAGAATTCAAATTCGGAGACACACTCATGACTCAACGGACCCTTGCCACTTTCATGCTCGCACTGGGCCTCGCGACCCTCGCCGGTTGCGCCTCGCCTACAGTGATCACCTTGAATGACGGTCGCGAAATCCAGGCCGTCGACGCACCAAAATACGATGACGAATCAGGTTTCTACGAGTTCGAACAACTCGATGGCAAGCATAATCGCGTCAACAAGGATCAGGTGCGTACCGTCAAGGAGTTGTAATCCTTGCGGTGACGACCTGGGTGCAGCGAGCTCGCTTCAGGCGTAATGCTGCACACTAAAGGTTGACGGACAGGCTCAGGGCGTGAGGGGGCGTGTACCGCAAAAGCAAAAGCAAAAGCGAGGCGGCCTACCGGCCGGCCTGGTCAGACACAGGAGTTGTGTACGACCCCGATTAACTGTGGGAGCGGGCTTGCTCGCGAAGGCGGTGTCACAGTCAACATTGATGTTGAATGTGCTGGCCTCTTCGCGAGCAAGCCCGCTCCCACATTGGATCTTTGCC
>DQGF01000484.1:0-4081 GCA_003525045.1 Pseudomonas sp.
ACGCGTCCTGCACCACCAACTGCGGCGTGCCGCTGTTGCGCCTGCTGGATCGAGCCATTGGTCTGGAATACGTATCGATCACCACCATTCACTCGGCGATGAACGATCAGCCGGTGATCGACGCCTATCACCACGAGGACCTGCGCCGCACCCGTTCGGCGTTTCAGTCGGTGATCCCGGTGTCCACTGGTCTGGCGCGTGGCATTGAACGCCTGTTGCCGGAACTTGCCGGGCGAATTCAGGCCAAAGCCGTGCGGGTGCCGACGGTTAACGTGTCTTGCCTCGACATTACGATGCAGACCGCCACCGCGACCGACGCCACCGAGATCAACCGGATTTTGCGCGAGGCTGCCACCAGCGGCCCGCTCAAAGGCCTGCTGGCCTATACCGAATTGCCTCACGCCAGTTGTGATTTCAACCATGACCCACATTCGGCGATCGTCGATGCCAGTCAGACTCGAGTTTCCGGCCCGCGGCTGGTGAACATCCTGGCCTGGTTCGACAACGAATGGGGTTTTGCCAACCGAATGCTGGACGTTGCGGAACACTATCTGCAAACGGCGACATCAAAAATTCCGGCTCTCTAATTATCAGCTATTCAGGAAATGCGACCCATGACCGTGTTGAAGATGACCGACCTCGATCTGCAAGGTAAACGCGTACTGATCCGCGAAGACCTCAACGTCCCAGTCAAGGACGGTGTAGTCACCAGCGATGCGCGAATCCTGGCCTCGCTGCCGACCATCAAACTGGCCCTGGAAAAAGGCGCGGCGGTGATGGTCTGCTCGCACCTTGGCCGTCCGACCGAAGGCGAGTTCTCGGCCGAGAACAGCCTCAAGCCAGTCGCTGACTACCTGAGCAAGGCGCTGGGTCGCGAAGTGCCGCTGGTGGCCGATTACCTGGGTGGCGTTGACGTCAAAGCCGGTGATATCGTGCTGTTCGAAAACGTGCGCTTCAATAAAGGCGAGAAAAAGAACGCTGACGACCTGGCCCAGCAATACGCCGCCCTGTGCGACGTGTTCGTGATGGATGCCTTCGGCACCGCTCACCGCGCCGAGGGTTCGACCCATGGCGTGGCCAAGTTCGCCAAAGTCGCTGCTGCCGGTCCGCTGCTGGCTGCCGAACTGGATGCATTGGGCAAAGCCCTTGGCGCCCCGGCTCAGCCAATGGCCGCAATCGTTGCCGGCTCCAAGGTTTCGACCAAGCTCGACGTGCTCAACAGCCTGAGCCAGATCTGCAACCAGCTGATCGTCGGCGGCGGCATTGCCAACACCTTCCTCGCCGCTGCCGGTCATCCGGTCGGCAAGTCCCTGTACGAGCCGGACCTGCTCGACACTGCGCGTGAAATCGCCGCTAAAGTCAGCGTGCCTCTGCCGGTGGACGTGGTAGTCGCCAAGGAATTTGCTGAAAGCGCCACTGCTACCGTCAAGCTGATTGCTGATGTGGCTGCAGACGACATGATCCTGGACATTGGCCCACAGACTGCGGCGAATTTCGCCGAGCTGTTGAAGTCGTCCAAGACCATCCTGTGGAACGGCCCGGTCGGCGTGTTCGAATTCGACCAGTTCGGTAACGGCACCAAAGTCCTGGCCCAAGCCATCGCAGAAAGCTCGGCGTTCTCCATTGCGGGCGGCGGCGACACGTTGGCAGCCATAGATAAATATGGCGTTGCCGATCAAATCTCCTACATTTCTACCGGTGGTGGTGCGTTCCTCGAGTTCGTCGAAGGCAAGGTACTGCCGGCCGTAGAAGTCCTGGAAAGCCGGGCCAAGGCTTGAGACCGGCCTTTTGACCAGGCAAAGGAGTGTTCACATGGTCAGGACCTTGGTGATGTTGATCGCCGCGGGCACGCTGGCGGCTTGCGGGAGTAACCCGAAGGCCACGCCTGAACCCGAGCCACGCGCACTGGATAAAGGCTGCTACCAGGCCGACTGGCAAGCGGAAACCAATCCGGTACTCAACAAGCGTTCAGGACCTGATGGCCTGGACAAATACGAGACACAGACTCCGGCCAAGGAACATGGCTGCCCTTGACGGGTCTGACTCTTTACTCAGGACTGATGGCGTGCGCCGTCAGTCGAGGAAACATGGATGAAAGGTTTTATCGCCATCATGGCGCTGGCGCTGCTGGCAGGTTGCTCGAATTTCAACCTGTTCAAGCCTGCCGAATCGACGGATAACTGGACCACCTGGACCTGCGACAGCCAGGCCAAAGTGCTTTGGCGCTACACCGACGCCACCCGCAAGGAAGTCGACGTGCGCCTGGGTGGCGCCGATCGGGTCTACCGCTTGAAGCTTGAGTCGGGCGCTGAAGGTTCGCTGTACAGCAACGACATGTTGGCGTTTCACGTAAAAGGTGAGGAAGGCCTGGTGTACTGGGTCGCCACCAATGATTTGATCGGCCGCGGTTGCAAGGCCAACTGATTGAAGGCTTGCGCAAAATCTGTAGGAGCGAAGCTTGCTCGCGAAGAGGTCATCACATTCAGCACATGTGTTGTCAGTTAACCCGCTTTCGCGAGCAAGCTTCGCTCCTACAGGGATTAACACCAGCGTACGGAGAAGCAACATGAGCCAGACTCAGGCAGAACGACTCCAGGCGGAGCGCAAACTGGCGGAAAACCAGTTCGATATCACCCAGTACCACCATGTGCCGCGGCGTTATTACGGGCGGATTTTCTTCGCCACCGTCATCGTCATTGCGATTCTCGGCCTGGTTCGCGCCTTCGCCGAAGGCAAGATCGAATGGTCGTACATCGGTCAGTTCCTCACCTCCCAGGCGATCATGTGGGGCTTGCTCAATACCATCGTCATGGCGGTGCTGGCGATGGCCCTGGGCATCGTCTTCGGCGTGATCACCGCGATCATGCGCATGTCGGCCAACCCGATCCTGCGCTACGTGGCGGTGACCTACACCTGGCTGTTCCGTGGCACACCGCTGATCCTGCAACTGCTGTTGTGGTTCAACCTGGCGCTGATCTTCCCCACCATCGGCATCCCCGGCCTGTTCGAAATGGACACCGTGAGCCTGATGACGCCGTTCGTGGCCGCCCTGCTCGGCTTGAGCATCAACCAGGGCGCCTACACCGCCGAAGTGGTGCGTGCCGGCCTGTTGTCGGTGGACACCGGCCAGTACGAAGCCGCCAAGTCGATCGGCATGCCGCGCCTGCAAGCGCTGCGTCGGATCATCCTGCCCCAGGCCATGCGGGTGATCATTCCGCCCGTCGGCAACGAATTCATCGGCATGGTGAAAATGACTTCCCTGGCGAGCGTCATCCAGTATTCGGAACTGCTCTACAACGCCCAGAACATCTACTACGCCAATGCCCGGGTCATGGAGCTGCTGATCGTCGCCGGGATCTGGTACCTGGCCACGGTTACCGTGCTGTCCTTCGGTCAAAGCCGTCTGGAGCGTCGTTTCGCTCGCGGCGCCGGCAAGCGTTCTTGAGGAGTCCGACATGAGAAGCATCGTCAAGGCCGTGAGCCTGAACAAGTACTACGACCATTTCCACGCGCTCAAGGACGTCAACATCGAAGTCGAGCAAGGCGAAGTGCTGTGCATCATCGGCCCGTCCGGCTCCGGCAAAAGCACCTTGCTGCGTTGTATCAACCAGCTGGAAAAGATCGACAAGGGTGGCCTGTGGGTCGACGGCGAACTGGTCGGTTACCGCATTGCCGGCAACAAACTGCACGAGCTCAACGAGTCGCAGATCGCCCGTCAACGCTTGTCCACCGGCATGGTGTTCCAGCGCTTCAACCTGTTCCCGCACATGACGGTGTTGCAAAACATCATCGAGGGGCCGTGCCAGGTGCTCAAGCGTTCGCCCAAGGAGGCGCACGAAGAAGCCGTGGAACTGCTCGCCCGCGTCGGCCTGGCCGACAAGCGCAACAGCTACCCGATCGAACTGTCGGGTGGCCAGCAACAACGTGTTGCCATTGCCCGCGCCTTGGCCATGCGACCCAAGCTAATGTTGTTCGATGAGCCCACTTCGGCACTCGACCCGGAACTGGTCGGTGAGGTGCTGTCGGTGATGCGCGATCTGGCGCAGACCGGCATGACCATGATCGTCGTCACCCACGAGAT
>DQGF01000484.1:4423-4724 GCA_003525045.1 Pseudomonas sp.
TCCAACCGCATGGTGTTCATGGACGGCGGGCAGATCGTGGAGGCTGGAAGCCCCGAAGAAATACTAATAAGTCCGCAAAACCCGCGCACCCAAAGCTTTATTTCTGCCGTTCGAACCTAGGCCCGGGCTCGGAAACCAAGAGCGGACCTCACAACACTCATAAGAGAACGACCATGAAGAACTTCGTTATTCCAGCAGTACTCGCAGGCGTCATGTCTTGCGGTTTTACCTGGGCCGCCGAGCTACCGGCCAGCATTAAAGAAAAAGGCGAGGTCGTGGTCGCGATCATGCCGAACTACCC
>DQGF01000484.1:5007-5499 GCA_003525045.1 Pseudomonas sp.
GGTCGTGGTCGCGATCATGCCAAACTCCCCGCCGATGGATTTCAAGGACCCGGCCACCAACACCCTCACGGGGCTGGACTATGACCTGGGCAATGCCCTGGCCGAACGCCTGGGCGTGAAGATCAAATGGCAGGAAACCGGCTTCGAGCAAATGATCAACGCCCTCACTACCGACCGCGTGGACATGGTCATGTCGGGCATGACCGACACTGCCGAACGCCAGGCCAGCGTGACCTTCGTCGACTACTTCACCAGTGGGCCGCAGTTCTACACCCTGCAGAAAAACAAGGACTTCAACGAGATCATCGACCTGTGCGGCAAGAAAGTCGGCACCAGCCGCCGCACCACCTTCCCGGCGGAAATCGCCGAGTGGAGCAAGGCCAACTGCGAAGCCGCCGGCAAGCCTGCGATCAACGTGATCGGCACCGAAGGCTCGGCCGACGCCCGTGCACAACTGCGCCAGAGTCGCATCGATGCGGCAATGCAGGGCAG
>DQGF01000484.1:5821-6093 GCA_003525045.1 Pseudomonas sp.
GAGACCTTGTCGTACCTCAAGACTCAGGAAAAGGACATGTACAAGACCGTGGGCCTGCCGATCTCCGAGCAGTTCACCGGGCTGGGCGTGAGCAAGAAGAAGCCTGAGCTGAGTGAAGCGCTGAAGGTCGCGTTGCAGAGCATGATCGATGACGGCAGCTACCAGGCGATTTTGAAGAAGTGGGATTTGGAACTGGGTGCGATCAAGACGGTGACTATTAACGCCGGGAAATAAGGATCCTGGGAATGCCTTCTGTGGGAGCGAGCCTGCTC
>DQGF01000483.1:0-2305 GCA_003525045.1 Pseudomonas sp.
TTGCTCCCGCTGGAGGCCGAAGGACTCCCGATCCCGACAACCGCGTTCTTGTAGTTAAAACACGGTTGCCTGTTTTACGGCTGCTGCGCAGCCGAGCGGGACGATGCGGCGATCCGACAAGCTCCCTCGCCACAAGGGGGCCGCATCAGCCCTTGCCTTTGGTCCGAGTCATATTCGGCCCACCATTCTTCTCCAGATGCTCAATGATGATCCCCGCCACATTCTTGCTGGTGGTGGTCTCGATCCCTTCCAGCCCCGGCGACGAGTTAACTTCCATCACCAGCGGACCATGATTGGAACGCAGGATATCCACACCGGCCACCGCCAAACCCATCACCTTTGCCGCACGCAATGCCGTCATGCGTTCTTCCGGGGTGATCTTGATCAGGCTCGCGCTGCCGCCTCGATGCAGGTTGGAGCGAAACTCCCCAGGCTTGGCCTGGCGCTTCATCGCCGCAATCACCTTGTCACCGACTACGAAGCAGCGAATGTCCGCACCGCCGGCTTCCTTGATGTATTCCTGAACCATGATGTTCTGCTTGAGGCCCATGAACGCCTCAATTACCGACTCCGCCGCCGTCGCGGTTTCGCACAGCACCACGCCGATGCCCTGGGTGCCTTCCAGCACCTTGATCACCAGCGGCGCACCGTTGACCATCGCGATCAAATCAGGAATGTCGTCCGGAGAGTGGGCAAAACCGGTGACTGGCAAACCGATCCCGCGGCGTGACAGCAATTGCAGCGAACGCAGCTTGTCCCGCGAACGGGCGATGGCCACCGATTCGTTGAGCGGAAACACTCCCATCATTTCGAACTGGCGCAACACCGCGCAACCATAAAATGTTACCGACGCACCGATCCGCGGAATCACCGCGTCGAAACCTTCCAGCGGCCTGCCGCGGTAGTGAATCTGCGGCTTGTGGCTGGCAATGTTCATATAGGCGCGCAGGGTGTCGATCACCACCATTTCATGGCCACGCTCGGTCCCGGCTTCGACCAGACGACGAGTGGAATACAGACGTGGATTGCGCGACAGCACAGCGATCTTCATGCAACACCTGTGGAAGAGGTAGATACCGGGAACACCGGCTTGTCTTGAACGTATTTAATGCCCGGATTGACCACCAACTGGCCATCTATCAGGGCTTTGGAACCGAGTAACAGGCGATAACGCATGGACTTGCGGCAGGCGAGAGTGAACTCGACGCGCCAGACCCGATCACCGAGAGCCAGGGTGGTGCTGACCACGTAACGCATCTGTGCGTGGCCATTGGAGCTTTTGATGGTTTTTCTCGTCACCAGCGGTGCTTCACAGCGTCGGTGACGCAGTTGCACCACCGTGCCCAGGTGCGCAGTAAAGCGCACCCACTGTTCGCCCTCACGCTCGAACGGCTCGATGTCGGTGGCATGCAGGCTGGAGGTGCTGGCGCCGGTGTCGATTTTTGCCCGCAGGCCCGCGACTCCCAAATCAGGGAGCGCCACCCACTCGCGCAGACCGACAACGGTCAAATGGTCAAATGTCTTCAATAGGAAAAACCGGCGATTAATGCGTCCAGGCGCCAGGCGTTACCTGGGCCAGCGCTTTGAATGCAGGTTTGGCGAACCAGTAACCCTGCATCAGAAAAATTCCACAGTCCGCCAGGAAATCCCGTTCTCCGGCACTTTCGATGCCTTCGGCGATGACTGTAACGTCCAACTCCGCACAGATTGTGACAATCCCTCGTACGATAGCCTGACGAACACGATCGCGGTCGACATCGCGGATCAGTGCCATGTCGAGTTTGATCAGGTCCGGTTGGAAATCAGCGAGCAGATTGAGCCCCGAGTAACCCGCACCGAAATCGTCGATGGCGGTCTTGAAGCCGAATTCGCGGTATTCACGCAGAATATTAGTCAAATGGCGATAGTTATCTACGTGCTGGCTTTCCAGGGTTTCGAAAATCAACCGCTCGATGGGGAAGTTGTGCTTTTTTGCCGCCTCCAGGGTGCTGCGAATACACAGCTCCGGACGGTACACGGCGTTAGGCATGAAGTTGATCGACAGGTGTGACTGCATATTTAAATTTGCCGCCCCTTCAATGGCCCGGATCCGACAGAGCTGGTCGAAGCGGTAACGGTTGTCGTCCGTAATCTGATCGAGCACCGACAGCGCACCCTCTCCGGCAACGCCGCGTACCAATGCTTCATGGGCGAAAATTGACTGGTCGCGCAGGTCGACGATCGGTTGATAGGCGAAGGCAAAGTCGAAGCCCAGTGGCTCGCTTTGTTGGCAGCCTTGACAACCGACCTTGGGCGAGGTCAATGA
>DQGF01000483.1:2546-16190 GCA_003525045.1 Pseudomonas sp.
TCGCTTTGTTGGCAGCCCTGACAACCGATCTTGGGCGAGGTCAATGAAGACGCAAATATAGTCACTCGATCACTCCATGCCGGTGAACCGGCCTTGATCACATTCTATCTGGAGGGCCGAGTTCTTGCGCCCGACAGAAACGGTAGTACAGTTCCGACTATGAGCTGAAAGAGGAATTCAAATGACACAAAAACAGGAAGAGGACGACAAGGTCCGTCTCGATAAATGGTTGTGGGCCGCGCGTTTTTACAAAACACGTGCCTTGGCCAAGTCGGCGATTGAAAGCGGCAAGGTGCATTGCCGAGGCGAGCGCTGCAAGCCGGGCAAGGAACCGAGGATCGGCGACGAGTTTCAGATTCGCCAAGGCTTCGAGGAGCGCACGGTGGTCGTCCAGGCGTTATCCATCGTGCGCCGTGGTGCGCCGCAGGCTCAGGCGCTATATGCCGAAACCGAAGCCAGCATCGCCAAGCGCGAAGCGGCAGCGGCCATGCGCAAGGCGGGCTCGCTGGGGGTGAGCACTGATGGCAAGCCGAGCAAGAAGCAGAGGCGGGATCTGTTCAAGTTTCGTGGCAGTAGCAACGACGAGTAATACTGTTGTATCTGTATCGTTCGGGCGACATTGCACGAAGCCAACCGGCGCAGGTTTCACCTTGCTTGGAACAAACCCCGGATTGTTCATAAAATGCCTCCCTTGGCTGAACGTTGCGCACCCACATGGGTGCATCAAAGACGCAATTTTCAACGCTTGTAACCCTATTGCCATTACTTCAGATACCCAGACCTATGACCGACCTGACGGATACCGACTACACCCAACGCTTCATCTTCGATGACAGCGATACCCGCGGCGAGCTGGTTACGTTGGAGCGAAGCTACGCCGAAGTCCTCGCCAAACATCCCTATCCGGAGCCGGTCGCACAATTGCTCGGCGAGCTGATGGCGGCAGCGTCGCTTCTGGTCGGCACGTTGAAGTTCGACGGTTTGCTGATTCTCCAGGCCCGCTCCGATGGCCCGGTGCCGCTGCTGATGATCGAATGTTCCAGCGAGCGTGAAATCCGCGGCCTTGCCCGTTACGAGGCCGACAGGATTGCACCCGATGCGACCCTCGCCGACCTGATGCCCAGCGGCGTATTGGCACTGACCGTCGATCCGGCCCAGGGCCAGCGTTACCAGGGCATCGTCGATCTCGACGGTGAAACCCTGTCGGACTGTTTCACCAACTACTTCGTCATGTCCCAGCAGGTGAACACGCGTTTCTGGCTGTACGCCGATGGCCGTCGTGCCCGTGGCCTGTTGCTGCAGCAATTGCCCGCCGACCGTCTGAAAGATGAAGAAGAACGCGCCGCCAGCTGGCAGCACATCACCGCACTGGCCAGCACCCTGAATGCCGATGAATTGCTCGGTCTAGACAACGAAACCGTACTTCATCGCCTCTACCACGAAGAGCAGGTTCGTCTGTTCGATGTGCAGAAGCTGCGCTTCCGTTGCAGTTGCTCTCGCGAACGTTCTGCCAATGCCCTGGTCAGTTTGGGACTTGAAGATGCGCAGGAGCTGGTCATCGAACACGGTGGCAACATCGAGATCGACTGCCAGTTCTGCAATGAGCGCTACCTGTTCGACGCCGCCGATATCGTTCAATTATTCGCTGGTGCGGGTGTCGAGACGCCGTCAGATACCCGTCACTAAAACGGTTCAGCGCAGGTAAATTCACTGGATAGTGCCGGATTAACGCCGTTACGACGGGAGGGCCCTACTATTTTTGGGCTTTTCTGGCATAATCCGGGCCACTTTTTTCGCGGTAGTAGTGCACGACTTTCTACTACAAAACGTTTGGAGCACACTCGGCCAATGGCCGACGGGGAACCTCATGACGCAAGCCAATAACGCCGTGTACACCGATCTGAGTGTTGATGATCTGGTCAAAGAAGCCCTGAATCGCGGTGAAGGCGAGCTTGCCGATACTGGCGCGCTGGTTGTTCGCACCGGTCACCGTACCGGCCGCTCGCCAGTCGATCGTTTCATCGTTGAAGAACCGAGTACCCAGGACGCCATCGCCTGGGGCCCGATCAACCGCAAGTTCCCGGCCGACAAGTTCGATGCCCTGTGGAGCCGCGTTGAAGCCTACCTGGGCGAGCGCGAGCGTTTTGTTTCCCACGTACATGTAGGTTCCGATCCTGCGCATTACCTGCCGGTCAAGATGACCACCCAGACTGCCTGGCACAACCTGTTCGGCCGTTGCCTGTTCATCAACCCTGAGCAGTACAACGCTGGCGGCAAGGACGAGTGGCAGATCCTCAACGCCCCTGAATTCGAATGCGTACCAGAGCGTGACGGCACCAACTCCGACGGCACCGTGATCATCAACTTCGCGGCCAAGAAAGTGCTGATCGCTGGCATGCGTTACGCCGGCGAAATGAAGAAAGCCCTGTTCTCGGTTCAGAACTTCCTGCTGCCAGCGGTCGACGTTTTGCCGATGCACTGCGCCGCCAACATGGGCGAAGAGGGCGACGTGACCCTGTTCTTCGGCCTGTCGGGCACTGGTAAAACCACCCTGTCCGCCGACGAAAGCCGCTACCTGATCGGCGACGATGAACACGGCTGGGGCGTGGGCGTGGTGTTCAACATCGAAGGTGGTTGCTATGCCAAGTGCATCGACCTCTCCGAGAAGAACGAGCCTGTTATCTGGAAAGCCATTCAACACGGCGCCGTGCTGGAAAACGTCGTACTCGATGCCAACAAAAAGGCCGACTACGCCGACGACAGCCTGACCCAGAACAGCCGCGCCGCTTACCCGCGTGAGCTGATCGAAAAACGCGCACCGAAAAACCTCGGTGGCGAGCCAAACGCTGTGATCTTCCTGACCTGCGACCTGACCGGCGTGCTGCCGCCAGTGTCGATCCTCAGCGAAGAACAAGCGGCCTACCACTTCCTGTCCGGCTACACCGCACTGGTGGGCTCGACTGAAATGGGTTCCGGCAGCGGCATCAAGTCGACCTTCTCCACCTGCTTCGGCGCACCCTTCTTCCCGCGTCCGGCTGGCGAATACGCAGAACTGCTGATCAAGCGCATCCGCGGCTTCGGCTCCAAGGTCTACCTGGTCAACACCGGCTGGACCGGCGGCGGCTACGGCGTCGGCAAACGCTTCAACATCCCGACCACTCGCGGCGTGATCGCAGCGATCCAGAGCGGCGCGTTGATCGGTGCTGAAACCGAACACCTCGATACCATCAATCTTGACGTGCCATTGGCTGTGCCGGGCGTTGAGACTGGCCTGTTGAACCCACGTAACACTTGGGCTGACAAGGCTGCTTATGATGAAGCTGCTAAAGCTCTGGCTGGGTTGTTTGTTGAGAACTTCAAGAAGTTTGACGTGAGCGACGCGATCAAGGCTGCTGGGCCGAAGTTGTAAGGGTTGGTTTGATGTAATGAGAAAGCCGCCTTTAGGGGCGGCTTTTTTGTGGGCGATGAAAGGAGCAAGCCGTCAATTGCCGCAAAGGTGAAACGCTGACGCCATGTTGTCTTGTTCACGCCTCGACAACCCCAACGCACCGGCCAGTGTTGGCCATTGGCTGACGACCTCTTGGAAGCTCTCAATAATTTCTTCCGAATCTGCACGACCTACCCGAAAGTACTCGGCTACTTCGCGAGCGAGTTCAAGATCCAAAGCGTTGTCCGCATCTGTGATGTTTAGCTTCAACCCATCCGCGTGTGCTACCGGGTTCATATCGTATGCATCAGACAGACGCCATCCGCGACCGGGGTCGAGGATAAAACCGTGGTTGCGCATGTGGTCGTCGGTATTGGAAACCAGGATGTTGAATACGATACGAGACCACAACTCGCGAAGATCTGCGTTGGTTTCCGAGCCGTGCTCCATGAGTACTTCTGCTAACTCAAGGTAGCTGGCGCCAGCGGACGCATCGTCGCCATCTACACGATCAGTCATGGTCATGGCTGAGGCGAAGTGCAGGCGACCGCCCTGTTCGGTACGGTCGAAACGCTTGACCATGAAGCAGTGATGATCGCTCGCGAAACGGCGTGCAGTAGCAGTCGCGACCCGCAAGCCACAGTGATTTGCCAAGGCATTTACCACCATTTCCCAACCGCCGACGTCATAGTCATCACGAGTACTTGGGAATTTTGCGATCCACAAATGACCATGTTCGTCAGCGACGCTGGCCTTTGGCCTGGCACCGCCCAGCGAGCCACCGGGCGCTATGAGCATCCTTAGCCACTCGCGCCCATCTGCAGATGTGTTGTCCGGGTCGTTCTCCAGGGCGCGACTTGCCTCTTCCAGGGCGCGTAACTCGACGAAGGGTGGGGCTGCCAAGCCATCGCGATCATCCAGAAAGTTGCCTTCGTCATTGAGCTTGTAGCGAATGGCTCCGACTCGAAAGAGGTCATGAACGCCTAGTAGGAAATCCGATTCGTATAGCTTGGTACCTTTTGGGACTAATCCTTCACGAATGTCTCGTTCCAGGCGTCGCTTCATTAACAATTGACCCCACCGATCAGGGCTTGAATCGGCAAATACGCCGAACCGGGTCTGATGTTGGCCGGGGAATTGTCGACCTTCGAAAAGCGCGATACGCGGATCCAGCGGTGTGAAGTTTAATTCGGGATCGGCCAAGGCAGCAGGGTCGTACTCAAACTCGAACACGTTGGTGGAACGGGCCTTCCTGGCATGGAGGAACCCAAGTCGCCGTGGGCCGTTCAAGGACTCCCAATCGGCATACACAGCGATCAGCGTCATTTTTCACCTGTCGTAGGCTTAGGTTTTTTCTTGGTTAACAAACTGGATAAAGAGTGGGTGTCGAAAGGAAAGTCGGCAGCAAGATTCGAGTTTGAGGCAGGGCTTTCAAGCGCTCCCGCCGCCCTGTCACGAATAGGCGGCGATGTCGTTGCTGGAGCCCTGCTGCGTACTCGTTGGCGTTTACTCGCTGCGAGGTTACCTGCAGAGGTCAGTTGAGCGTCCTGCAGTTGTCGCCCCACTTCATCCGCAGCGGCGAGCTTGTTCAAATCTTTCTCCAGGCCCAGCACCTGCATCACTGACAAATAAGCACCCATGGTCACCCCTGACCCGCCTGACTCCAGGGAGCGCAGTGTTGTCAGTGACATGCCAGCCCTCTCGGCGACTTGTTTGGCTGTCAGTTTGCGGCGTAGCCGAGCGAGTTTCAGTCGCTCGCCAAATTCGGCGAGCAGCTTGGTGGCGGCCGGTAATAGAGGTGCTGTTTTCTTAGCCATGTGCCATTATTCCTTCGTTTTTACGCTTAAACTGCCAGAATAATAGCACTTAAGTGATGACTTGCTGGAATGGCTCGAAGAGCTACTGGAGACGGCCGGTCCTGTGTCTCCAGTCCAGATCTTCGCGGCATGATTGGCTTCGATAGATCATTGAAACTGCCATTATTGCAGCTGATATGGCGCTAAACAGCCAGAATAATGCTACTTAAGTAAAATTCGCTTGAGTCGTGACATGCGTGCTACAGACCTGCCAACTCTTGCGTATCCCACCGTTGCACTCTGATCGCTTGGTAAAGCATTCCGATGGTCAGTGGCACTTTATCGCCTCGACCCTTCGCTCGGCGCTTGAGGAAGACATCAAATCCTTCGGGCTGAAAATAGCGATAGGCATCGTAGTCGGTGAAATCGATGGCGAATTGTGCCTCAAGGGCTTCCATCAGGTGCCGCGCATCGGCACCGTCGCAGCCCAGATCGAAGTTGATCGAGGTGGTGAGGCTGATGGCTTTGCGTTCGGGCAGGCCAAGCTCTTCGTGCAGCAACTGCATGAGCAGGTGCATGGTGTGGTCGTCGGGGAAGTTGGGGGCGAGGTTCATTGCGGGTGCGTCCGGTTGGGCTTGGGCGGATCTTATTGGTCGTCAGACTTGGGGGGAAGGGCGGGAACAAATTGTGGCGGCTTGTTTTGTCGGTACTTGGCGAACACTTCTTCTCGCGTAGGAAGTGGATTGTCGAGTTCTGCTGGTGACGTGTCGAATCCTGCGAGACGTAGGCTCGCCAGGTAATTTGAGCGACGGACCTTTTCGTAGTGCGCTTGTTTTTGTTTGAAGGTTAATACGCTCATGTCGATTGTCTCGGGCTACCAGCGGTTGCGTTCCGGAGCGTGATTATGCGATGCGTTCATCACAGGGCAAGCCAGCTCCCACAAAGGCCTGACTTGCCTGTCAGTGCGTAGCTTTAGGCTGGAGCTTTCCAATTCAGCATTCGTTGCTGGGCGACTTTTAGCAGGTCGCAGCCGTCCTGGGTCAGGAGGTAGAGCGCGTGGGTGATGTGGGGGATGTCTTCGACGTCACCGTGCTCGAAGCATTGGCAGTGCAGGGTTCGGAGCAGCTCGCTGGAGGCTCGGATGCGCTGGAGGGCGGCTTCGAGGATGTCTTGGGGGTTGGCTTCTGTGTCGATGATCAGGGGCGGGGAATCGGTGAGGTTGGTTTGGAGTGGGCGGTAGCGATTTGGAAACGGATTCAGAGTTTGCATATGAATTACTCGGTTTGTTGTTAAGTAACCGCCAGCACCGTGACCAAACGATGGGAGGCGGACTGTGCGCAGGTTTGGTCAACCGAGAACAACAACCCGGCTCGCCCGAAGGCGTCCCGCACACAGCCGCCATAGCAATGCACTACGAGGACATAGATGTCCGCGGCGCGAATGATGGCACACATGTGTGCGTTGTTCTCAGGTGACCAAACCTGATCGCTGATTTTGCAGCGATAGCGAGACAGTAAACGTTCGCAATTAGGTGGCGATAGGCGACAAGGTGTCTTTTTTTGTAGGACCGTGCCGAAGCTTTGATAGGGCGTTGCCTACGGACTTATCCCTTCCGTAATTTCTCTCGCTTAATTACCATCAGTTGCTTGGCTTCTTCATCTGGAATGCTTGGGCGAGGGGCGTTGAGGCTGGTTTGTACTTGTGCTTTGAACCATGCGTCGTAGATTGATTTTTCGCGCGATTGTTGAGTTTCAGGCGTTTTGGTTTTCATCGGGTAAACCGCGTTATCGTTCTTCGCGGGCAAGCCTCGCTCCTACAGGGGCGGTGGTTTTTGGCAAGCGTTGGCGGGCGACTTCGAGCAATTCGTTGCCATCCTGAGTCAGCAGGTACAGGGCGCTGACGATGTTGGGAATGTCGCTCGCGTCGGCTTGTTTGAAGCACAGGGAATACAGGGTTTCGAGCAGGTCGCTGGCGGCGCGGATGCGTTGGCGGGCGGCGTCGAGGATTTCGTGAGGGTCGGCCTCGGTGTCGATGACCAGCACGGGGGTGTCGCTGTAGCTGGTTCTGAGTGGGCGGTAGCGGTTTGTATGCGGATCGGGGTTGTTCATCGAGGTCAGTCCTGTGGGAAGTCGGGCAGTCTCGCCGGCAGGCCGACACACGTTTCAGCCTCGCCGCAGACTATAGAAGGGTGAGTCTCTATGGGACAAGACGGCCGCGATGGACAGGTTTTGTAGGGGGTTTACCGGCTCTTTGGGATTCGGCCTACGCGCTTGCGAGGTTTTTACAGCAGAATCCCTAGAGGTAAAAAATCCCACTGGTTTGTCAGGCGAAGCGCGACATCCCTCGGTACGGTGCGCGCCAGAATGTGTACGACTTTTCTACAGGGCCTGGTCGGGATTGCTGCCCGGGGCCTGGCGCGAGGCCGCATCAAGGTCCATCAAACCTCTACCGTACGCTTCACTGTTGGCGTAGATGCCAGTCCGGTTCGCCGTTACCAGCAGGTGTTCGCGGACTTGCTGCGCGGTAAGTTCGGGATAGCGACTCTGCAAAGCCGCCAGGGCGCCGCTGACCAGCGCGGCAGCCGGAGAGGTGCCCGCGGTCTGTACGTATTTGCCATCTTTGCTGGTGGTCAGCAGGCCTTGCCCCGCGCCGGAATCGCCACCCGGCACAGCGATGCACCAGGCTGCCGCCACACCGCAGTAGTTGGATTTGGCATTGATGGCACTGCCGTCGCTTTTCAATGCCACCACAGCGATCCAGCCCTTTTCCAGTTCGGGAAGGGCGAGCGGTAGGCCGGGTTCGGCCAGAGGTTCTCGTTTCAGTTCGTTGCCGGTCGGGAACACAAATACCGCGCCGTCCTCGACCAGTTTGCGCGCGGTGACCAACGATTTTGGCATGACCTGTTTGTAGCGTGCCTCGTTGATCTCTGTCGCCGGGATGGCATTGGCCCACGAGTTGTTGAGAATGCGCGCGCCCTTGTCGAAACCGGCTTGCCAGGATTGTGCAATTTCACTGTCGAAGAAAAACGGCTCGTTGTCGTCGCCGAAACGAAAGGGGATCAGTTGTGCATTGAACGCAACGCCGTGCATGCCCTGATCGTCCTTGTTGGCCGCAAGGATGCCGGCCATCTGGGTGCCGTGACCGATCCGGTCGAAGGTGCCGGGCTGGTTCTCGACATAGTCAAAGCCCGGATCACGGATTCTTCCCTGGAATTGCGGCAGGCTGGTATTCAAGCCTGAGTCAATCAGCGCTACAGCCACGCCCTGGCCGGTGCCGCCGCGGGCATAAAGGGTTGATGCGTGAATGACTGCCAGGCCCTTCTGGGCTTGATACTCCGGTGTTTCGAACCGGGTCGGATCGATGGCCGGTTGCACAGGGTTTGTCAGGCAGCCACTTAACAGCAATGGCAGCGCAAGCGCAGGGGTGAGCGAAAAACTGGGTAGTTGGAGCATGGTCGTTCCTTGATGAATACCCGCGCGCATTGGATGTCCTGCCGTGATGAGGTTTCGCGCAGAGTGGTTTTTTCGAAGGTGAACCTTACCGGTGGAAATGGGCGCACGTGATGGAGGCAAAGTGCCCCGTTTGTTTCAGCCTATGGCAAAGGTTGGCCCGATGGACGCTGTATCATCCCGTATCGTTTTGCCCCAGACCTTTTCTCGACTCGCTGCGATTGCCCGCTAGGCTTTTGGCATCGCAGCGGTCAACGGAGTGACAGCTTATGCACAACACCCTGAAACAGGTTTTCGGTTATCCACAGTTTCGGCCCGGCCAGGAAGTGGCGGTTAGCGCCGTGTTGGCCGGACGCTCGGCGGCGGCGATTTTCCCGACCGGCTCGGGCAAGTCCCTTTGTTACCAATTGCCGGCCTTATTGCTGCCGCATCTGACGTTGGTGGTCTCGCCGCTGCTGGCGCTGATGCAGGATCAATTGGCATTCCTGCAACGCCACGGCATTGCGGCGGGCAGTATCGATTCGGCCCAGAGCCGCGAGGATGCCAGCGATGTGATGGCCCGGGCGAAGTCCGGCGAGCTGAAGATTTTGATGATTTCCGTGGAGCGCCTGAAAAACGAACGTTTCCGCAATTTCTTGCAGCAAGTGCCGATCTCGCTGCTGGTGGTGGACGAGGCGCACTGCATTTCCGAGTGGGGCCACAACTTTCGCCCCGATTACCTCAAGCTTCCTGACTATCAGCGCCAGTTCAACATCCCACAGGCGCTGCTGCTGACAGCCACCGCGACACCCAAGGTGATCGCCGATATGGAGGCGAAATTCGCCATCGCCGCCGAAGATGTGGTGACCACCGGTTTTTATCGGCCGAACCTCAATTTGCTGGTGGAGCCGGTGCGCGGTCAGGACAAGCGACGACGTCTTGTTGAATGGATGAGTGAGCGTCCAGGCCAACCGAGTATCGTCTACGTCACTCTGCAGAAAACCGCCGAGCACATCGCCGAACATCTGACTCGCAATCGTATACAGGCCGAGGCCTATCACGCCGGTCTGCCTCATGAGCAACGGGAAGCAATACAGAAACGATTCATGAGCGGGCAATCCAATTGCATCGTCGCCACCATTGCCTTCGGCATGGGTATCGACAAGAGTGACATCCGCAATGTGGTGCATTTCGACCTGCCCAAATCCATCGAAAACTACAGCCAGGAAATCGGCCGCGCCGGGCGTGACGGACAGCCGTCCGACTGCCTGGTGTTGGCCAACCGCGACAGCCTCAATGTGCTGGAAAACTTCGTCTATGGCGACACGCCGGAACTGGATGGCATCCGCCGCGTGCTTGATGAGTTGCAAGCCACTGCACCCGAAGGGCAGTGGGAGTTTCTGTTGGGGCCACTCGCGGATCAGAGCAACATTCGCCAGTTGCCACTCAAGACTTTGCTGGTGCAGTTGGAACTGCGCAGGATCATCGCGCCGCGTTATGCCTATTACGCCGAATACCGCTTCAAATATTTGCAGGAGCCCGAAGTCTTGCTGGCCCGCTTCGAGGGTGAGCGCAGGGATTTCGTCGCGGCGATCATCCAGACCTCCACCCGTGCGCGGACCTGGGCTACGGTGAATTTCGATGCGCTGTACCAGCAGCATCAAGCCGAGCGCAATCGGGTGGTCAAGGCGCTGGACTATTTCCAGGAGAAGGGCTGGGTGGAGCTTGAAAGCAAGCAGATGACTGAGGTCTACAGCCTGCTGCAAACGGATTTCGACAGCCAGGCCCTGAGCGCCGAGCTGCACGCTTGTTTCACCCAGCATGAGCGCACGGAAGTCGCGCGGATTCACGCCATGCTGGAGCTGTTCGCCACTGACCATTGCCTGGGTTATCGCCTGGCTGCGTACTTCGGTGACGAGAATGCGCCTCGCCAATGCGGGCATTGTTCGGTGTGTCACGGGCAGGTAGTGCGACTGCCGGCCCCACCGGAGTTACCGGCGCTTGTGGATAAAAACTTCGAAGCGCTGTGCGGCGATTTTATCCACAAGCATGAGCAATACACCGGCAGCGTGCCATCGGCTGAGCGCGTGACGCGGTTTCTGTGCGGGATCAGCGTTCCGCTGTTTACAAAGCTCAAGGTCAAGTCGATTTCGGGGTTTGCGGCGTTGGAGGATTATCCGTACGCCGAAGTGCGGGAATGGGCCGCGGCGCATTTGCCAAGTTGAAATACGAAGGCCTGGTCATATCCATCCCCTGAATGTCGCTCATCACAGGAATAAATTTCAAAAAAACCTGGCGGCTGACTATGGTGAGGGCTGTCTTTGGATCGCCAACAAGAGAACAATCATGAGCCAGACACCGTTCAACATTCAGCGCGCAGCCGTCATTGGCGCGGGCACCATGGGCCGTGGCATTGTCATGTGCCTGGCCAATGCCGGGGTGCCGGTGCAATGGGTCGACAATAATCCGAAGATGCTTGAGCAGGCGCTGGCTGCCGTGGCTGACACCTACGCCCACAATGTGCGCCAAGGTCGTTTTGATCAGGCCGAGGCGGACGCGCGTGTTGCACGGGTGACAGCGGCGGCCGGTTACGCGGCGATCCGCGATGTGGATCTGGTGATTGAGGCGGTTTACGAAAATCTCGAGCTCAAGCAGAAAATCTTCCGTGAACTGGATGGCTTGCTCAAACCCGAAGCCATTCTGGCCAGCAACACCTCGGCGCTGGATATCGACGCCATTGCCGCAGCCACTCGCCGTCCGCAACAGGTCCTGGGCCTGCATTTCTTCAGCCCGGCGCACATCATGAAGCTGCTGGAAATCGTCCGCGGTGCGCAGACTTCACCGACGGTGCTTGCTGCGGCGCTGGAGCTGGGCAAGCGCATGGGCAAGGTCAGCGTGGTGGTGGGCAACTGTCCTGGTTTCATCGGTAATCGCATGCTTCGTACCTACGTACTTGAAGCGCGCAAGATGCTGCTCGAAGGCGCTTATCCCTATCAGGTCGACGCAGCGCTGCAAGGGTTCGGTTTCGCCATGGGGCCGTTCCGCATGTACGACGTGGTCGGCATCGATCTGGAGTGGCGCGCTCGGCAGCTCGCTGGCGAGGGTCAGGATGCGCCGCAGGTGCAAGTAGACAACCGTCTGTGCGAGCTGGGGCGATTTGGTCAGAAAAGTGGTGACGGGTATTACCACTACGAACCAGGTAGTCGGCAGGCTGAGCACGATGTGACGGTCGATGCGCTGGTGCTGCAGGTCAGCGAGGAGCTGGGCTTCCAGCGGCGCGAGATCGTGCCTGAGGAGGTCCTGGAGCGCTGCTTGCTGGCACTGGTCAATGAAGGGGCGAAGATTCTTCAGGAAGGTATTGCCGAGTCTGCACACGACATCGATCTGGTTTACCTCAACGGTTATGGTTTCCCGGTGGATAAGGGCGGGCCGATGGCCTGGGCGGACCGGCAGGGGTTGGCGGATATTCATCAGCGGTTGCTGGCGCTGGAAACCAGGCAAGGCGATCACTGGAGTCCGGCGCGGTTGATTGGTGAGTTGGCGGCGCAGGGGAAAGGGTTTGCTGACATGTGATTGATGTGGCGCCTGTGAAGGCCTCTTCGCGAGCAAGCCCGCTCCCACATTGGGCCTCCTGTGTGCCCACATTTTGTGTCAGGCACAGTTCAAGTGTGGGAGCGGGCTTGCTCGCGAAGAACGATAACGCGGTTTTCGCCTTAAACTCACAATCCAACTCCAGGATCCGATACTGATGTCCACTCCGATGCCCCTACGCACCGACTACCCCCACTTCCAACCCATCACCACCCGCTGGCATGACAACGATGTCTATGGCCACATCAACAACGTTACCTACTACAGCTTCTTCGACACGGCGGTGAACACCTACCTGATCGAAGTCGGCGGCCTGGATATCCATGACGGTGAAGTCGTGGGTTTTGTGGTGAGTTCGGCCTGTGACTACTTTGCCTCTATCGCTTTCCCGGACCGGATCGAGATCGGCTTGCGCGTGGGCAAGCTAGGCAACAGTTCTGTGCAGTACGAGCTGGCGGTGTTCAAGGCAGGCGAAGACGAAGCCTGCGCGGCGGGGCGCTTCGTGCAGGTGTTTGTGGATCGTGCTTCAAATCAGCCGGTGGCGATTCCTTACCCGTTGCGCGAGGCGCTGGAGAGGCTGGTGGTTTGACGGGCAAAAAAAATCGCAGCCATTGGGCTGCGATTTTTTGATCTACCTGTCAGTGAAGCCGTTCAGGCCTCAGTGACGACGGTAGTTCTTGTGGTGTTTGCGATGCCCATAGGCATGGCCACGACCCGGGTGGCCGTCACGGTAGTAGCGACGGTCATCGCCGCCACGATGGGAGCGACGATCATCGTCCTCATCGCTCTTGTTGCCCATGTAGTTACCCAGCGCGCCACCGGCGCCGCCGCCTGCTGCGGAGCCGATCAGGCTGCCGGTGGTGCCGCCCATGCTGCGGCCGACCACGTTACCGCCTGCTGCGCCCAACGCACCACCGATAGCGGCTTCGCCACGGCTGCGTTTGTCTGCGCCAACTGCGCTACCACCCGCGCCGCCCAGGGCCGCGCCAATGGTGGAACCTGTACTGCCGCCTAATGACTGACCGACGACCGAGCCCAAAACCCCGCCCAATGCGCCGCCCACACCTGCTTCGGTGGTGCCGCCGGCAGAAGCGAAGCCACTGACCAGGCCAAGGGACAACAAGAGAATCGAGGAGAACTTCATAGAGAAACCTCAAGGGGATGACGGCGCGATCCTGAGGCTGTGTCATGGTCGTGACAATCGAAATCCGACGAGTGACACGACTTCAACACATTTCTATAAGTTACTGTTTTTTAGGCGGAACTTAACTGTTTTTCACCGGTCTTTAGTTACTTCGGAATGGCCGTTTTTGTGAAAAAACGGCCTTTTTTGTGGGCGTTTGGAAAGTGTTCGAGGGGGGTGATACATGTGTTGCCCAGTCGGACGCCTTCGCGGGCAAGC
>DQGF01000300.1:0-6387 GCA_003525045.1 Pseudomonas sp.
ATGCTCGACATCGATCACTTCAAACGGGTCAACGACAGCCACGGTCACCCCATGGGCGACCGTGTGATCAAAAGCCTGGCACTGTTCCTCAAGCAACGGTTACGCAAGACCGACTTCATCGGCCGCTACGGCGGTGAAGAGTTTGCCATCGTCATGCCGGACACCGACCTCGAATCGGCTTTCAAAGTGCTCGAAGAAATCCGTCAGCGTTTTGCCGAAATTCACTACCCGGCCCAGCCCAAGGACCTCTGGTGCACCTTCAGTGCCGGGGTGGTCGAGCTGTGCGAAAACTCCGACGGCCTGATGATGGCTAGCCAGGCAGACGAGGCGCTGTACCGCGCCAAGCATGCCGGACGCAACCGTGTACAGGCAGCGCGAACGTCAAAGCAAAGTGCCACTTTTTCACCGGATTCGACCGATCGGTCATAACCTTGTAACAGAAACGCAATAACTTCAGGCGCTTACCATTCTGCCGTTGGTAGACCCGCAATGCGCCTGAAGCTGCTGACCAATTTCAACACCCTCCTTTTAGTCGCCGTGTGCGTGGCCCTTGGCGCCACCCTCTGGTGGTCGCAAAAGGCCCTGGAGCGCCCCTATCTATTGATGGAGCGTTACCTGGGCCTGTCCCAGCAATTTCAAACTGACGTCGCGCGCAATATCGAGGATTACCTTGCCAGCGGTGATGCCCTGCGCCTGAGCAGCGCCGGCCAAGCCATCGATCGCCTGCAACAGGAACTTGGCGAGTTGCCGCCGGCATTGGCCGAGACCTTGCGCCCGAGCCTGTCGAATCTGGATGAATTCAGCAAAACCGACCTGCTGGCTGCCGGCAAGCTCGCGGGCGATCCGCAGGCTTTGTTGCTACAAGCCGAACGCGAACTAGGTGCCAGCCTCGATCAGCTCAGCCAGTACGCCACCGGCAACACGGCTTATCTGACGCCATTGCTCGCGGCCTCCCAACATGTGGGCAAACTGTCACTGGCCCGGGATAAACTGGTCAGCAGCGGTCGCAGCGAACTGGCCGCCGACGTCGAGCGCGAAGTCAGCAACATCCGCACTCAGGCCGAACAGTTGGACGCCTTGCCGCTCTTGGGCGTAACGACCAATCGTGAATCGAGCACGGATGATTTTGCGGCGATGATGGGCTTGGAGAACACCGAGAAAGCCGTCGCCGAAGATGCTGGCGTTGGCCTCAAGCGTGAACTCAATAGTCTGCTGACCCGTTATCCTTCGGAGCTCGCCCGTACCCGCGAACAGATCCAGAAACGCGCCGACCTCAGCGCCGCCACTCACCTGAAAATCGCCGCCGTGCAGCAGGCCATCGCCGGGCTGGAACCGGTGGTCCGTGCCCAGCACGGGCTGATCCAGAGCGAAGTGCGGCTGATGCAGGGGATAATGATCGGCCTGATCCTGCTGATCGCGCTGCTGATCGACACCCTGCAGCGACGCCTGGCCCGGACCCTGACCAACCTGGCGCCGGCCCTGTCGACCTGGGCCGAGGGCGACTTCAGCCAGGACATTGAATTGGGCAAGACCAATCGCGAATTGCACGACATTCAAGCCTCGCTCAATCGTCTGCGGGCTTATCTGGTGGATCTGGTGGGAACCATTCGCCTCAATGCCGAGCAGGTCGCCGGCAGCAGCCGCACCCTGGCGGAGTTGAGCAACGACCTGCACAGTGGCGCCGAGCATCAAGCCGGCGATACGGCATTGATCCGCGATTCCCTCGGCGAACTGGAAGCGACCATTCAACAAGTTGCCGGCGATGCCAGTCAGGCTGCCGACGCCAGTCGACATGCCGGACTGGCGGTGGAGCACGGCCAGAAAGTCATCGGCCTGAGCCTGACCGGGCTGCATGCGCTGGTGGGTGAAGTGCAAGGCAACGCGCAGATGATCGAACAGCTGGCCGAGGAATCGGCCACCATCGGTGGCGTGCTGACGGTGATTCGCTCGATTGCCGACCAGACCAACCTGCTGGCCCTGAACGCCGCCATCGAAGCGGCCCGTGCCGGAGAAATGGGCCGGGGGTTTGCGGTGGTCGCTGAAGAGGTTCGCTCACTGGCGCAACGCACTGCCGGGGCGACGGCAGAGATTCAGACGCTGATCGCCGGCCTGCAATCGGCGGCACGGAAATCGGTGGAAGGCATGCGCGCCCAGGTCGAACATGCCGAAGCGACTGCCAATCAGGCGCAGGCGGCTGATGGTGCACTGGATAGAATCGTCGGTGCAATCCAGACCATTTCCGAAACGGCCGTGCGCATCGCCGATGTCACCGCCCAGCAAAGCGGCGCCGTCAGCGAAATCCGCGATCACAGTGAGCGGATTCACCAGTTGGGTGGGGATAACTTGCTGCGTATCGGTGAAGGGCGGGAGCAAGGGGAGCATTTGTTGGTGTTGGGTGGGCGCTTGCATACCGCCGTTCAGGCCTTCCGCGTCTGATAGATCGCCACATCACTGTAGGAGCGAGGCTTGCCCGCGAACCAGGCGACGCAGTCTTTCAAGCAAACCGTGTTTTCGTTCTTCGCGGGCAAGCCTCGCTCCTACAGGGGGCGGGGCAATCCCCGCTGCTGTCCGCTATCATGCCCTCACTTTCGATACGCGAGACTGTCATGCGCCGCTTGCTCTGCCTACTGCTTTTAGTGCTCGCCCTGCCGGCCTCCGCCGTCGGGTTGCTGGAGAGTCGGCCTAGCGCCACCCTGGGCTCGATCAACAACAGCGCCGACTTCCTGCCGGTACGCGAAGCCTTTCAACTGAGCCTGGTAGACAGCACACCGCAATCGATCAAGCTGCGCTTTGTCGCCACCGAGGGGTATTACCTCTATCGACACCGCTTTCAGTTTCGCGCCGAACCCGCCGATGTCGGCCTCGGCGTTGCGCAACTGCCCAAGGGTGAACAGAAGCACGATGAGTACTTCGGCGACGTCGAGGTCTACCACGGCATTCTCGATGTAGAACTGCCGCGCACCGATCAACGCGCCTTCACCCTGGCCGTTACCTATCAGGGCTGCGCCGATAAAGGCCTGTGCTATCCACCCGAGACCGAGCGCCTGAGTATCGATGGCAGCGGTGCCCAAGCGACCTGGAGCTGGCGGGAATTGGCGCTGTTCTTTCTCGCGGGCCTCGGCTTGACCTTCACTCCGTGCGTACTGCCCATGCTGCCAATTCTTTCCGGCGTGGTCTTGCGCGGTCAGGTCGGTGGACTGCGCGGATTCAACCTGTCGCTGGCCTATGTGTTGCCAATGGCCATCTGTTTCGCCCTGCTCGGTGCCTTGATGGGCATGTTCGGCGCGCAGCTGAATCTCCAGGCGCGCCTGCAATCCGCCTGGGTGCTGGTGCCGTTCGCGATGTTTTTTGCGCTGTTTGCCCTGGCAATGTTCGGGGTGTTTGAACTCAAGTTGCCGCACGCTATCAGCAGTCGACTGGACCGCATCGCCGGCCGCACCGAAGGCGGCTCGCTGTGGGGTGCCGCAGTACTGGGCGTGGTTTCCAGCCTGCTGGTTTCACCCTGCGTCTCGGCGCCGTTGGCCGGCGCCTTGTTGTATATCAGCGCCAGCGGCGACGCACTCGGCGGCGGTTTGAAACTGTTCATGCTCGGCCTCGGCATGGGCGCTCCGTTGCTCTTGGTGGCTACCGGTGGCGCAGCCTGGCTGCCGAAAAGCGGGCCGTGGCTGATCTATGTGAAGAACGCGATTGGGGTCTTGTTGCTGGGGCTGGCGATCGGTCTGCTCAGCCGGGTGTTGCCCGGCCAGATCACTTTGCTGCTGATCGGTTTGCTGGCCGCTGGCGTCGGGTTGTTCATGGGCGCGCTGGAGTTGGTCTACAAACCTCCTCGCAAACGTCTCGGCCAATTGCTGGGAATGTTCCTGCTGTTTTACGCCCTGGCTTGCTGGTACGGCGCCTTTAGCGGCCAGACCGATCCACTTAATCCGATTGGCCAGCCGCGCATAGTCACCAACAGTGAGCAAGCGCAGGACAACAGCACCTGGCAAACCATCAGCACCCCGGCGGAGCTGGATCGCGCGCTCGCCGAGGCCAGATCGTCCCGCACTCCGCTGCTGCTCGACTGGTACGCCGACTGGTGCATCAGCTGCAAAGTCATCGAACACGAAGTGCTCAACGATGCCAGAGTCGTCGAACGGCTCAAGGGCTATCGGCTGATCCGCTTCGACATCACCGCGAGCAACGCCGAGCAGCGCGCACTGCTCGATCGATACCGACTGTTCGGTCCTCCGGCCCTGATGTTTTTCGGCAAGGACGGCGTCGAACACACCGATGTGCGAGTGATCGGCGAGATCAACGCGCAGGACTTCGCCGAACGTGCTGCCAAAGCAAATGACCGGATTTAATCACTCAGTCAGATATTTCGCGCAAACATCGGCCATCATGCGGGCTATTGCATAGAACTGGACAGTCACAAAGGCTTTGCGGCATAGTCGCCACGTTCTGACAATTGCACACAGACCACAAGGAACAGCAGATGGCGACGCTACTGGTTCTGCACGGACCCAACCTGAACATGCTCGGCACCCGCGAACCGGGCACCTACGGCGCTACGACACTGGCGCAGATCAACCAGGACCTGGAACGCCGTGCCCGTGAAGCCGGCCACCATTTGCTGCACCTGCAAAGCAACGCCGAGTACGAATTGATCGACCGCATCCACGCTGCCCGCAGCGAAGGTGTGGACTTCATTCTGATCAACCCAGCAGCTTTTACGCACACCAGCGTCGCATTACGTGACGCGCTGCTGGCGGTGAGCATCCCATTCATCGAAGTGCATTTGTCTAACGTGCACAAACGCGAACCTTTCCGCCATCACTCTTACTTCTCCGACGTTGCGGTGGGAGTGATCTGCGGCCTTGGCGCCAGCGGTTATCGACTGGCCCTGGAGGCCGCCCTAGAGCAGCTTGAAAGACAGGCAACAGCTTGAACAACAAGCGTAACGCCCCTGACCGACCCTTGGGAGTTGATGATTCATGGATATCCGTAAAGTTAAGAAACTGATCGAGTTGCTGGAAGAGTCCGGCATCGACGAGCTCGAGATCAAGGAAGGCGAAGAGTCCGTACGCATCAGCCGCCACAGCAAGACTCCGGCTCAGCAGTACTACGCACCGGCTCCAATGCATGCACCTGCACCAGCGCCGGTTGCTGCTGCCCCGGTTGCCGCTGCCGCCCCTGCTGCTCCGGCCGCACCTGTTCTGAATGGCACCGTTGCCCGTTCGCCTATGGTCGGCACCTTCTATCGCAAGTCTTCGCCAAGCTCGCCGTCCTTCGTTGAAGTCGGCCAGACCGTGAAGAAAGGCGACACCCTGTGCATCGTCGAAGCGATGAAGATGATGAACCACATCGAAGCTGAAACCAGCGGTGTGATCGAATCCATCCTCGTCGAAGACGGCCAGCCGGTTGAGTACGACCAACCGCTGTTCACCATCGTTTGAACCGCGGAGAAACTTTGATGACTGCGAAGTTGGAAAAAGTTCTGATCGCCAACCGCGGTGAGATCGCACTGCGGATTCTGCGTGCCTGCAAAGAGATGGGCATCAAGACCGTCGCCGTTTACTCCAAGGCCGACAAAGAGCTGATGCACCTGGGCCTGGCAGACGAATCCGTCTGCATCGGTCCGGCATCGGCCGCGCACTCTTACCTGCACATTCCGGCAATCATCGCCGCCGCTGAAGTGACCGGCGCTACCGCCATTCACCCAGGCTACGGGTTCCTTGCGGAAAACGCCGACTTCGCCGAACAGGTGGAAAACTCCGGCTTCGCGTTCATCGGCCCGAAAGCCGACACCATTCGCCTGATGGGCGACAAGGTATCGGCCAAGCACGCCATGATCGCTGCCGGCGTACCCACCGTTCCAGGCTCCGACGGCCCGCTGCCTGAAGACGAAGAAACCGCGCTACGCATCGGTCGCGAAGTCGGTTACCCGGTGATCATCAAAGCCGCAGGCGGCGGTGGTGGTCGCGGCATGCGCGTTGTGCATAAAGAAGAAGACCTGATCTCCTTCGCAAAACTGACCCGCACCGAAGCGGGCGCAGCGTTCGGCAACCCGATGGTCTATCTGGAGAAATTCCTGACCAACCCACGTCACGTGGAAGTCCAGGTGCTTTCCGATGGCCAGGGCCACGCCATCCATCTGGGCGACCGCGATTGCTCGCTGCAACGTCGTCACCAGAAGGTTCTCGAAGAAGCGCCAGCACCGGGCATCGACGAGAAAGCACGCGCTGAAGTCCTCGCTCGCTGCGTCAAGGCCTGCATCGACATCAACTACCGTGGCGCGGGCACTTTCGAATTCCTGTACGAGAACGGCGCGTTCTATTTCATCGAAATGAACACCCGCGTTCAGGTTGAGCACCCGGTTTCGGAAATGGTCACCGGCATCGACATCGT
>DQGF01000300.1:6775-7049 GCA_003525045.1 Pseudomonas sp.
CACGCGCTGGAATGCCGGATCAATGCCGAAGACCCGAAAACCTTCATGCCAAGCCCAGGCACGGTCAAGCATTTCCACGCACCAGGCGGCAACGGCGTTCGCGTCGATTCGCACCTGTACAGCGGTTATGCCGTTCCGCCGAACTATGACTCGTTGATCGGCAAGCTGATCACCTACGGCGCAACCCGTGACGAAGCCCTGGCGCGCATGCGCAATGCGCTGGACGAAATCGTTGTCGACGGGATCAAGACCAACATCCCGCTGCACCGCGACC
>DQGF01000010.1:0-1391 GCA_003525045.1 Pseudomonas sp.
TCAATTGCCCGTTCTTTGTCGGCTCGCTCGCAGCAACTGCTGGACGCCAATCAGGAAGTCCGCGCCCAGGGTTTATCGAACATAGTGGGTGCATTTTTTTCCGGTTCGCTGTCAGCCGGTTCCTTCACCCGTTCGGGCCTGAGCTACGAAGCCGGTGCCTGCTCGCCGCTGGCCGGGGTTTTTTCGGCATTGTGGGTGGCGCTGTTTGCCATCTTCGGCGCGAGCTTGATTGCGCACATCCCCATCCCGGCCATGGCCGGCAGTATTCTGTTGATCGCCTGGGGACTGGTGGACCATCGCGGCATTCGTGCGTTGCTGCGGGTCAGCCGCGCCGAGTTTCTGGTCATGGCGCTGACCTGTGTCGCCACACTACTGCTGGAACTGCAGACGGCGATCTACGCCGGAGTGTTGGCTTCGCTGTTCTTCTACCTCAAACGCACTTCGCAACCACGGGTGCAGCATTGGCGCGACGGGGATGAAGACATCCTGCGAGTCGGCGGGTCGATCTTCTTTGGCGCCAGCCATTACCTGCAAGTGCGTCTGCAACGGATGCACGGCGCACGCGTAGTGATCGAGGCGCAGCAGATCAACTTCATCGACTATTCAGGTGTGGAAATGCTGCATCAGGAAGCGCGGCGGTTGCTGCAACAGGATCGCAGCCTGACCCTGCGCGGGGCGAGACCGCCGGTGGTGGAGGAGTTGAGAAAGCTCGAAGGCGCGGAGAAATGCCCGATCCGGTTTGAGGATTGATCCGAAGTCGGTGTCGCGGCCATCCGACTTGCTCGCGAAGCTTTTAAAGCGCGAGCTGGCGGCGGAGTTCGGCCAATACCGGCGCCGTATCGGGCCGCACACCGCGCCACAGGAAGAACGCTTCCGCCGCCTGTTCGGCCAACATGCCCAAACCATCCATCGCCACCGCCGCGCCATGCTCACTGGCCCAGCGACAGAACGAAGTTGGATCCTTGCCGTACATCATGTCGTAGCAAACCGTTTTGCCCGGTTCGATCAGGCTGCTGGCAATTGGCGGTACATCGCCGGTCAGACTCGCAGACGTCGCGTTGATAATCAGGTCCACCGGCTCCTGCAACCAATCGAAACCGCTGGCCGACACCGGACCCAGGTCCGCGAACAATTGCGCCAGTAACTCGGCTTTTTCCACCGTGCGGTTGGCGATGATCACTGAGGCAGGGTGCTCGGCCAGCAATGGCTCGAGCGCACCGCGCACGGCACCACCCGCACCCAGCAGCAGGATACGTTTGCCTTTGAGGCTGAAACCGGCGTTGACCGTCAGGTCCCGCACCAGTCCGGCGCCATCGGTGTTGTCACCCAACAGGTTGCCATCGGCGAGTTTGCTCAGGGTGTTCACCGCACCGGCCCGTTGCGCCCGCTCC
>DQGF01000010.1:1681-5579 GCA_003525045.1 Pseudomonas sp.
CCCGTTGCGCCCGCTCCGTCAGACTGTTCGCCAGGCGATAGGCGTCTTCCTTGAACGGCACCGTCACATTCGCCCCGCGACCTTCGCGGAAAAATGCCTGGGCGCAACCGGAAAAGTCGTCGAGCGGCGCCAGCAAGGTGCTGTAGTCAAGTTTTTGCGCGGTTTGCTCGGCAAACAGACGGTGGATCAACGGCGACTTGCTGTGGCCAATCGGGTTACCGAATACGACGTAACGATCCATCAGGATTCCTCGTTCAGGCCTTTGGCCAACCAATCGCGGTCTTGCAGGAAGTATTCGGTCAGGCGCGCTTCTTCGCTGCCCGGCTCGGCTTTCCAGTCATAAGACCAGCGAACTTGCGGTGGCAGTGACATCAAGATCGACTCGGTGCGTCCGCCCGATTGCAGGCCGAATAGCGTACCGCGGTCATAGACCAGGTTGAATTCAACGTAACGTCCACGCCGGAATTCCTGGAACTCGCGCTGTTTTGCGGTGAACGCATCGTTTTTACGGCGCTGCACGATCGGCAGGTAAGCGTCGATGAATGCATCACCAATGGCGCGCATGAAGGCGAAGCTGGTGTCGAAGTCCCACTCGTTCAGGTCATCGAAAAACAGACCACCGATGCCTCGTGGCTCGTGACGATGCTTGATATGGAAGTAGCTGTCACACCACGCCTTGTAGCGCGAATAGACGTCCGGACCGAACGGCGCGCAAGCCTGCTCGGCGACGCGGTGCCAGTGCACGCAGTCATCGATGTTGCCGTAATAAGGGGTCAGGTCGAAGCCGCCACCGAACCACCAGACCGGTTCTTCACCTTCTTTTTCAGCAATGAAAAAACGCACATTGGCGTGGGAAGTCGGCACATGCGGGTTGTGCGGGTGAATCACCAGCGACACGCCCAGGGCTTCGAAGCCACGGCCGGCCAGCTCTGGTCGATGGGCGCTGGCGGACGGTGGGAGACCGCTACCGAAGACGTGGGAAAAGTTGACGCCGCCTTTTTCGATAACCGTGCCGTTTTCGATGACCCGGGTGCGACCGCCGCCACCGGCAGGCCGCGTCCAGGCATCTTCGACGAAGCGCGTACCGCCGTCTTCGGCTTCCAGAACAGCGCAAATGCGGTCTTGCAGGTCGAGCAGGTAGGCTTTTACGGCCTCGGTGCGGGTCGTCATGTCATCACCTTGAATCGGGCAAAGCTACGCGGCGCTCCATCGGAGCGGGGGCCGGCGCAAATGGGCGCGTAGCATAACATCGCAGGTGCCCCCTTCGCAGTTGACGAAGATCAAGCTTAGGAGTCCGATAGGGAGCTTCGTAGCTACGTCCACAAGAAACATGACCCAAGGAGTAGGCAGATGCCCAAGCGTATCCAGTTCCGTGCCCATGGCGGCCCCGAAGTGCTCGAGTATGTCGATTACCAACCCGCCGAGCCCGGTCCGCAGCAAGTCCGCGTGATCAATAAGGCCGTCGGCCTGAACTTCCTCGACACCTACTATCGTAGTGGTCTCTATCCGCTGCCGGCCCTGCCGTCGGGCCTGGGCTCGGAAGGCGCGGGTGTGGTCGAGGCCGTGGGCAGCGAAGTCACCCGGTTCAAGGTTGGTGATCGCGTGGCCTATGGCAGCGGCCCGTTGGGTGCCTACAGCGAGGTTCATGTGTTGCCGGAAGCCAATCTGGTGCATCTGCCGGACGCGATCAGCTTTGAACAAGCCGCCGGGGTGATGCTCAAGGGCCTGACCGTACAGTACCTGCTGCGTCAGACTTATGAACTCAAAGGTGGCGAAACCATTCTGTTCCATGCCGCGGCCGGTGGCGTCGGCTCTCTGGCTTGCCAATGGGCCAAGGCATTGGGCGTGAAGTTGATCGGTACGGTCAGTTCACCGGAGAAAGCCGCATTGGCCAAGGCCAACGGTGCCTGGGCAACCATCGATTACAGCCATGAGAATGTCGCGCAGCGCGTACTGGAATTGACTGACGGCAAAAAAGTTCCGGTGGTGTACGACGGCGTCGGCAAGGACACCTGGCTGACTTCGCTGGATAGCGCGGCGCCTCGGGGCCTGGTAGTGAGCTTCGGTAATGCGTCGGGCGCGGTAGACGGGGTGAACCTGGGAATTCTCTCGGCGAAGGGTTCGCTGTACGTGACCCGGCCGACCCTGGCGACTTACGCCAACAACGCTGAAAACCTGCAGCGTATGGCGGATGAACTGTTCGAGATGATCATCAGCGGCAAGCTGAAGGTGGACATCAGCCAGAAGTATCCATTGGCTGAAGCGGCTAAGGCGCAGACCGAGTTGTCGGCGCGGCGTACTACCGGCTCGACAGTGCTTCTGCCATAAGATATTTGGTGTTTGTCAGGGCCTCTTCGCGAGCAGGCTCGCTCCCACAGTGGATCGGTGGCGAACACAAAATTTGTGTTCGCTGAAGATCTCATGTGTGTACAAGCGAGCCTGCTCGCGAATGGCCGCGCCGCGGTCTCAATCCGGGCGCAAAACCTTACCGGTCGCCAGATCGCGGATAACGCTCGGATTCTTGCGCCCACCAAGATTCCCGCCCAACACCAAATCAACCTGCCCACGGAAATACTGCTCGACACGAATCCGCGTCCGCGCCGCCGGTCGCCCTTGTGGATTAGCCGAAGTCGACACCAGCGGCCCCACCAACGCACACAAATCCCGCACCTGCGGGTGATCGCTGACCCGCAGCGCCACAGTCTCGTGCACGCCAGTGATCCACTGCGGCAACAGATTCTGGTGCGGCACCAGCCAGGTATTCGGCCCCGGCCAGGTGCTGGCCATGCGATCCATCCACAATTCAGGGAAGTCTTCGAAGAGGAAATCGAACTGCCGGATATTATCGGCGACCAGAATCAGGCCCTTTTCCACCGACCGTCCCTTGATCAGCAGCAGACGTTCCACCGCTTCTTCGTCCCAAGGGTCGCAACCCAGGCCCCAGACCGCTTCGGTTGGATAGGCAATCACCGCCCCTGCGCGAATGGCTCGTGCGGCTTGTTGCACACGCCAACTGTTGACCATGAAAAACTCTCCGGAATAAGGCTCTGCGCAGTTTACCGTTCTTCCTTACAAAACCTAGCTCACACGCGCAAACCAGCGCCCGCTTTCGCAAACCGCACGGCCATCCATTTCCAGCTCCGTCAGCGCTGCCAGTACTTTGGGCAAGGCCCAGCCGCTGGTGACGGACAACGCTTCACTGGTATGGGGCGCCGCATGAAGCAGCAGGAGCAAAGGATGAGTCGCCGCAGTCGAGGGCGTCTCTGTGGGTAACGGCAGCCGTTGCCAGCCGCGCAAGGCTTCGAGGATATGTTCGATGGTTTCGACCAGCACCGCTCCGTCGCGGATCAGCTGATGACAACCCTTTGCACCGGGGTGGTGGATCGACCCTGGAATCGCATAAACCTCTCGACCTTGTTCCGCCGCCAGTCTCGCGGTGATCAACGATCCGCTGGCAACACTCGCCTCGACCACCAGCACACCGAGGGATAAACCACTGATGATTCGATTACGCCGCGGGAAGTTGCTGGCGGTTGGGCCGGCGTCCAATGGGAACTCCGAAAGCACTGCGCTGCCCGACGCAATCATGGCTTGCGCCAGTCGTCGATTGCGCTGTGGATAAAACTTTTCAAGTCCCGTGCCAAGTACCCCGACCGTTCGCCCGCCCACATCCAATGCCGCCTGGTGCGCAGCGGCATCGATGCCCAGGGCCAGACCGCTGGTGATGACAAAACCGGCGCTCGCCAAGCTACGGGAAAACGCGGCGGCGGTGTCCATGCCCGGCCGGGAAGCACGCCGACTGCCGACCATCGCCAGCTGTGGTTTTTCCAGGATACCCGGATCACCCGCCACGAATAACAGCGGCGGCGCATTGCTGATTTCAGCGAGCAATGCCGGG
>DQGF01000010.1:5888-22548 GCA_003525045.1 Pseudomonas sp.
TGCCGGGTAGTCAGGCTGGTCCCACATCAGTAAATGCTGGCCCGGATGCTCTAGCCAGGCCAATGCATGGCTGGCACCGTCGCGAATTTCACTGACGCGCCTGGCCTCCGAGCAAGCAAGGGGCAAGCCCAGTGCACGCCAGGCACTGGCCGGCGCGCTGATAGCTTTGGACGCCGAACCGAAGGCCTCGAGCAATTTTTTGAAACGCGCAGGGCCGAGTTCCGGCAAACGGTGCAGACGTAAACGAGCTTCCAGTTCCGCAGGGGAAACCGGTGCAACATCAGGCAGAGACATGGATCATCCTTGATCGTTATGAGCCCCGTTCAAACGGGAATAAGCTGTGGATAACTCTGTTGGTAACTTGTGGAGCTGGCTAAGGATTTCGCACCTTGTCCATCACCGCCAGCGAGCGCGAAGCGTTGAGCACCAGACCGTAGCTGAGCTTGTCGTAAGTGCGGAACACCATCAGTAATCCGGCACGCTCATCGGGAATCTTCAGCGGTTGGCCCGTGATCCGGTCACGCACGGTTTCACCGGTTTTCATCACCACCAGCACGTTGCCTTCGACGAGGCCATCGCGTTGGCCCTTGTTCAGCGTGACCACGTCCAACGCGCCAATCTGAGTAACTCCGCGCGGCACATCGATGATCAAGCCGTTGATGTCGGTTTTTGGCGAACTGGGCATGAAGGTCGAGTTGATCGATCGCTCTTCACTGCTGAACAGGCGATCGCCTAGGCGTACTTCCTGAGTAGTGCGTTGCAGCGCCAGGGTGGCAACGTCGCCTTCGGTGGCCACAATCTCGCCACCGCCGATATCGTCGGCATTGATCCCCAGAAACTCCTTGCTGTCAGGGTCGGTGTAGACCTTGCCCTGACGAAAGATGCCATAGACAGGCTGAGCCGAGTCGAAGTGGCCGCGGGCGAAGATGCGATCGCCGGTGCCACTGAGTACGCGCTCGGCATCGCCTGCGACGATGTACGGCGCCTTGTCGAAGTCCTCGACCTTGTCGACGATGCGGTTACTCAGCAGAAAGCTGTTGATCGATTGCAGTGGGATGCTCGGGATGGCGTCGGCCACCGGGCTGCTGCGAATGCGTGGCGAGAGCTTGATGGTGCCCCGGGAAGCACCGCGATTGAGGGTCAGGCGCGGTTGACCGTTGACGTAGACCAGCGACAGCGTATCGCCGGGGTAGATGAGATTGGGGTTCTCGATCTGCGGATTGGCCTGCCAGAGCTCGGGCCACTTCCACGGCTCACGCAGGTATTTTCCCGATATGTCCCAGAGTGTATCCCCCGTGACGACCGTGTATTGCTGTGGAAAACCTTCCCTGAGTTGCACTTGCCCGTGCGCAAAACCGGCCGAGGCCAGAAGGAGCAAGGCGAGTAGTGATTTCCTCATGCGGTGAATCCCTTTATTATGTGCATTCGCGTAGAACGCCAGAGCCCCCGTGGCTCGCTCCCGGCTTGCTTATGAAAAGCAGGGAGCCACGTTTTACAACGGTAGCCGGCATCTTCGGACCCGCCAGGCCATCGACCCGACTTTACCTCACACGTGCAGCAATTAAGCTTATGGCCATTTTAGACATCCTCGAATTCCCCGATTCGCGCCTGCGCACTATCGCCAAACCAGTGGCCGTAGTGGACGACGAAGTGCGTCAGTTGGTCGACGATATGTTTGAAACAATGTATGAAGCGCCAGGCATCGGCCTCGCCGCGACCCAGGTCAACGTGCATAAACGTATCGTGGTCATGGACCTTTCCGAAGACCGCAGCGAACCGAGGGTGTTCATCAACCCCGAGTTCGAAACCCTGACCGACGAGATGGAACAGTATCAGGAAGGTTGCCTCTCGGTGCCGGGCTTCTACGAAAACGTCGATCGCCCGCAGAAGGTCAAGATCAAGGCCCTGGACCGCGACGGCCAGCCTTACGAACTGACCGCCGAAGGCCTGCTCGCCGTGTGCATCCAGCATGAATGCGACCACCTCAACGGCAAATTGTTCGTCGACTACCTGTCCAATCTCAAACGCGACCGAATCAAGAAGAAACTGGAAAAGCTCCATCGCCAGAACGCTTGATGCCCTTCTTCCAAAGGCTTGCTGCGGCAAGCCTTTTTCTTTTCAGAGATCGCTCCCATGACTGAGCCACTGCGCATTGTCTTTGCCGGCACCCCCGAATTCGCCGCCGAACACCTCAAGGCCCTGCTCGACAGCCCTTACGAGATCGTCGCGGTCTACACCCAACCGGACCGTCCGGCGGGCCGTGGGCAAAAGTTGATGCCAAGCCCGGTGAAACAGCTGGCTCTGGAAAACAACATCCCGGTGCTGCAACCGCCGACCCTGCGCAACGAAGACGCCCAGGCTGAACTGGCCGCGTTGAAGCCGGACTTGCTGGTGGTGGTCGCCTACGGCCTGATCCTGCCACAAGTGGTGCTGGATATTCCGCGCCTGGGTTGCATCAACAGCCACGCCTCATTGCTGCCACGCTGGCGTGGTGCAGCACCGATCCAGCGCGCCGTCGAAGCCGGCGACAGTGAAAGCGGCGTGACCGTAATGCGTATGGAGTTGGGCCTCGATACCGGGCCGATGCTACTCAAAGTCAGCACGCCGATCACCGGCGAAGACACCGGCGGCAGTCTCCACGACCGTCTGGCCGAGATGGGTCCACCCGCCGTGATCCAGGCGATTGCCGGCCTCGCCGCCGGCACGCTGGAAGGCGAAGTGCAGGATGACAGTCTCGCCACTTACGCGCACAAACTGAACAAGGACGAAGCACGCATCGACTGGGGTCGCCCGGCCGTTGAACTGGAGCGACTGGTTCGCGCCTTCAACCCATGGCCGATCACACACAGCACGTTGAACGGCGAAGCGTTAAAAGTGCTGGCCGCGAGCCTCGCTGAAGGGAAGGGTGCGCCGGGCGAAATCCTCAGCGCCAGCAAAGACGGCTTGATCGTCGCTTGCGGCGAACAGGCGCTATGTCTGACGCGTCTGCAATTGCCCGGCGGCAAAGCGCTGAACTTCAGCGACTTGTTCAACAGCCGTCGTGAGAAATTTGCCGTCGGCACCGTCCTCGGCCAGACGGCGGACGTTCAATGAATCCACGTTTGGCCGCCGCCAAGGCACTTGCTGCTGTTCTTAACGGAAAAGCCTCACTCAACAGTTCTCTACCGACGCAGATGGACAAGGTGGAAGACCGCGATCGCGGCTTCACCCAGGACCTGGCGTTCGGCACCGCTCGCTGGCAGCCGCGTTTGTCGGCGCTGGCGGCGAAGTTGTTGCAGAAACCGTTCAAGGCAGCGGACGCCGATGTCGAGGCGCTGTTGCTGGTCGGCCTCTATCAGTTGCTCTACACCCGCGTCCCGGCCCACGCCGCCATCGGCGAAACCGTCGGTTGCGCCGACAAGCTGAAAAAGCCTTGGGCCAAGGCGTTGCTCAACGCTGTATTGCGCCGTGCCCAGCGTGAAAGTGAAGCGCTGCTGGCCGAGCTAGAGCACGACCCGGTGGTGCGCACCGCTCACCCGCGCTGGTTGCAAAAATCCCTCAAAGCTTTCTGGCCTGAGCAATGGGAAGCTATTTGCGCGGCGAACAATGCGCATCCGCCGATGATTCTGCGGGTCAACCGTCGCCATCACGCGCGCGACACCTACCTCGGGTTGCTGAGCGAAGCCGGCATCGCCGCCACTCCCTGCGTTTACAGCCAGGATGGCATCATCCTCGCTGCAGCAGCCGACGTGCGTAGCCTGCCGGGCTTCGCCGAAGGCTGGATCAGCGTGCAGGACGAGGCAGCGCAACTGGCTGCCGAGCTGCTCGACCTCGCGCCCGGTCAAAGGGTGCTGGACGCCTGCTGCGCACCGGGCGGCAAGACCTGCCACATCCTTGAAGCCGAACCCAAGCTGGCCGGCGTGGTGGGCGTGGATCTGGAAGCCAAGCGACTGGTGCGGGTGCGCGAGAACCTCGCACGCCTGGGCCTGAGCGCTGAATTGATCGCTGCCGATGGCCGCGACACCGCGACCTGGTGGGACGGCAAACCGTTCCAGCGCATTCTGCTGGACGCGCCGTGCTCGGCCACTGGTGTGATCCGTCGTCACCCGGACATCAAGCTGACCCGTCAACCCGATGACATCGCTGCATTGGCGGTGCTTCAAGGCGAGCTGCTGGATGCCATGTGGATAACGCTGGAAGTGGGCGGCATCCTGCTTTACGCCACCTGCTCCACGCTGCCGACCGAGAACACCGAAGTCATCGAAGCCTTCCTCGCTCGTACGCCGGGTGCTCGCGAACTCGACATCGCCAGTCAGGCCGGCATCAAGCAGCCCCATGGTCGCCAGTTACTGGCCCAGGAAGGTGGCCACGACGGGTTCTACTACGCCAAGCTGATCAAGATCGCCGCCGCGCGCGGTTAACCGGCTTTAAGGGAGTGACTGGATGAAAATCATCATCCTCGGAGCAGGGCAGGTCGGCGGTTCGCTGGCAGAACACTTGGCCAGCGAGGCCAATGACATCACGGTAGTCGATACCGACGGCGATCGTCTGCGCGACCTCGGCGACCGGCTGGACATCCGCACGGTCCAGGGCCGCGGCTCGCTACCGACGGTGCTACGCCAGGCCGGCGCGGACGACGCCGACATGTTGGTGGCTGTGACCAACAGCGATGAAACCAACATGGTGGCCTGTCAGGTTGCCCATACCCTGTTCCACACGCCGACCAAGATCGCCCGGGTCCGCGAAGCGGCGTACCTGACCCGTACCGACCTGTTTAACAACGAAGCGATTCCGGTGGACGTGCTGATCAGTCCCGAGCAAGTTGTCACCAACTACATCAAGCGCCTTATCCAGCATCCGGGCGCATTGCAGGTAATTGACTTCGCCGAGGGCAAAGCCCAGTTAGTGGCCGTGAAGGCCTACTACGGTGGACCGCTGGTGGGCCAGCAACTGCGGCAATTGCGTGAGCACATGCCGAATGTCGAAACTCGTGTCGCGGCAATTTTTCGTCGTGACCGGCCGATCCTGCCCCAGGGCGATACGGTGATCGAGGCGGACGATGAAGTCTTTTTCATCGCCGCCAAGGCGAATATTCGCGCGGTGATGAGTGAAATGCGCCGCCTCGATGAGAGCTATAAGCGCATTGTCATCGCTGGCGGCGGACAAATCGGCGAGCGTCTGGCCGAGGCCATTGAAAGCCGCTACCAAGTGAAGATCATCGAGATGAGCCCGGCGCGCTGCCGTCATCTCTCGGACACCCTCGACAGCACTGTGGTGCTGCAGGGCAGCGCTTCGGATCGGGATCTGCTGCTGGAAGAGAACATCGCCGACGCCGACCTTTTCCTCGCGCTGACCAATGACGACGAGGCCAACATCATGTCGTCATTGCTGGCCAAGCGTCTGGGCGCGAAGAAGGTGATGACGATCATCAACAACCCGGCCTATGTCGATCTGATCCAGGGTGGCGACATCGACATTGCCATCAGCCCGCAACTGGCGACCATCGGTACGTTGCTTGCCCATGTGCGGCGCGGCGATATTGTCAGCGTCCACTCATTGCGCCGCGGCGCGGCGGAGGCTATCGAGGCCATTGCCCACGGCGATGCGAAATCGAGCAAGGTCATAGGTAAATCCATCGAGAACATCGGCCTGCCGCCGGGCACTACCATTGGCGCGATCATTCGCGATGAAGAAGTGATCATTGCCCACGACGACACCGTGATCGCGGCGGGCGATCATGTGATTCTGTTCCTTGTGGATAAAAAGCATATTCGGGATGTGGAGAAGCTGTTTCATGTGGGGCTGAGCTTCTTCTGATCCGAGGGCCTCTTCGCGGGCGAGCCTCGCTCCTACAAGTTCAAGTCGTCCCCGTATTATGCGAACGACCGAAAACCGTAGGAGCGAGGCTTGCCCGCGAAGGCAATGTAGAACTCCACACATAAACCAAAGGTGTCACCCCATGCTCGAATCCCTGGAAAAAATGCTCGCCAAGGGTGTGGATAACTCATTGCTGCGCTTCGGCTTGGGCAAGGGTTACCTGGATCTTGGGGAGAACGCCAAGGCGGCCGAGCATTTCCAGCGCTGCGTCGAGTTCGATCCGAAGTATTCGGCAGCGTGGAAGCTGTTGGGCAAAGCCCATCTGGCATTGACGGACTATGCGGCTGCGCGTCAGGCGTGGGAGCAAGGCTTGGAAGCCGCCCGCGCCCATGGCGACAAGCAGGCGGAGAAGGAAATGACTGTGTTTCTGAAGAAGCTCGAACGTCAGGCCCACTGATCAGAGATGCCGCAGAATTATCCCTTTGGCATCTAGAAACGGTTGTGGATAACCTTGACCCCAAAGTTACCCACAAATCGTTCTAATTAACTCAGTACCACCGCTCTTCACCCGGTGGACGTTTCTTGAAGCGTTTCATGCTCCACATGTACTGGCTCGGATACGCCCGAACGTAGCGTTCGACCACTTGGCTCATGGCCGCGCAAGATGTCTCGGTATCGGTGCTGTACATGGCTTCCGGGGCGGCTTCGAGGATTACTTTGTAACCCGAACCGTCCGGCAGCCGCAGGGCATGCAGGAACACACCGACCGCTTTGCCGCCCGCGAGCATATTTGGCACGAATTTGCTGGTCAGCGCCTGAGTGGCGAAGAATGGCACAAAGATCCCGGCGGATTCGGCGGGTTCCGGGTCGGCGGGAATCCCTACTGCCCCCCCTTTGCGCACTTCCTTGATCACGCTGAGGATGCCTTCCTTGGTGGACGCAGCCACACGATTGCCCAGTTGCACCCGCTGCTTGCGCAGCAAATCATCCACCGCCTTCAGCTTCGGCGGACGATAGAAAATGATCGGTTTGCACTGGCTGCAATAAAAGTGGTTCAACACTTCCCAGTTGCCCAGGTGGCTGGTGATACCGACAACGCCTTTGCCAGAGGCGAGGGCGTCCTTCAATACGTCGAGACCTTCGACTTCACGCACCAGATCGATCGAGCGCTGAGCCGGCCAGATCCAGGCGCAGGCGCTTTCGGTCAGGGACTTGCCGATGTCTTTCAGGCTCAGGCCGACCAAGCGCTCGCGTTCAGCCGGGTCCATGTCGGGGAAGCACTTGGAAAGATTGATCCGCACCACGTCGCGGGAACGGTTGGGGGTTTTCCACATGACCCAGCCAATGGCCGAGCCGACGGCCTGCACTGCCCGCCACGGGAGCAGGGCAAACAGCCGCAGAGCGCCTACCAGCATGGCGCCTTTAAACTTTTCCACAGGTGACTCCTGATCTTTTGCTGTGCGCGAGACGGCTATTCTAACCGCCGTTCGCCAAGGTCGCGTAGCGATCGCAATCGCGAGTGTGGTCCATGACCATCCCCGAGGCCTGCATCAGCGCGTAGCAAATGGTCGGACCGACGAAGGTGAAGCCGGCCTTTTTCAAGCCTTTGCTCATCTCCACGGCGGCCGGCGTGACCGCCGGGACTTCGGTGCGATCCTTGAAATGATTGATCACAGGCTGACCACCGACGAATGACCACAGAAAGGCTACCGGGTCTTCCAGCGCCAGCCAGGCCTGGGCATTGCGCCGGGCCGCATTCAGTTTGAGGCGATTGCGAATGATCCCCGGATCGAGCATCAATTCATCGATTTCCGCGTCGCTCATCTGTGCTACGCGCTGGACGTCGAAGCCGAACAGCACCTCACGATAACGCTCGCGTTTACGCAGTACGGTGATCCAGGAAAGGCCGGCCTGGAACCCTTCGAGCAAAAGTAACTCGAACAATCCCTGCGCATCGCGTAGCGGCGTACCCCACTCCTGATCATGATAAGCCATGTACAGCGGATCTTCGGAACACCAAAAGCAGCGTGGCATAAGGCTCCAGGGGGCGTGCGCAGGACCGAATCGGGTATACTCCCGCTCTTTAAATCGCAGCCCAAGAAACAGGTGAATTTCGTGAGCCAGCCTACGCCAGCCGTGCGTACCTTCCAAGACTTGATCCTCGCCCTCCAGCAATACTGGGCCGAGCAAGGTTGTGTGGTACTTCAGCCCTACGATATGGAAGTAGGCGCCGGCACTTTCCACACTGCCACGTTTCTGCGCGCCATCGGCCCGGAAACCTGGAACGCCGCTTATGTGCAGCCCAGTCGTCGCCCGACTGACGGCCGCTACGGCGAAAACCCTAACCGTCTGCAGCATTACTACCAGTTTCAGGTCGTGCTGAAGCCGAACCCGGACAACTTCCAGGAACTGTACCTGGGCTCCCTGAAGCACGTCGGCCTGGACCCGTTGGTCCACGACATTCGCTTCGTCGAAGACAACTGGGAATCGCCGACCCTGGGCGCCTGGGGTCTGGGCTGGGAAGTCTGGCTCAACGGCATGGAAGTGACGCAGTTCACTTACTTCCAGCAAGCGGGCGGCATCGAGTGCTATCCGGTGACCGGCGAGATCACTTATGGTCTTGAGCGTCTGGCTATGTACCTGCAAGGCGTGGACTCGGTCTACGACCTGGTCTGGGCTGACGGTCCGTTCGGCAAGGTGACCTACGGCGACGTGTTCCATCAGAACGAAGTGGAGCAGTCGACCTACAACTTCGAACAGGCCAATGTCGAGAAGCTGTTCGAACTGTTCGACTTCTACGAAAGCGAAGCCAAGCGCCTGATCGAACTCGACCAGCCGCTGCCGTTGCCGAGCTACGAAATGGTGTTGAAGGCCTCTCATACCTTCAACCTGCTGGATGCGCGCCGGGCGATCTCGGTGACCGCGCGTCAGCAATATATCCTGCGTGTACGCACCCTGGCGCGTTCCGTTGCGCAAGCCTACCTGCTGGCTCGCGCCAAGCTGGGCTTCCCGATGGCGACCCCGGACCTGCGTGATGAAGTACTGGCCAAGCTGGAGGCTGCACAATGAGTGCTCAAGATTTTCTGGTTGAACTGGGCACCGAAGAACTGCCACCCAAAGCCCTGAACACCCTGGCCGACGCGTTCCTGGCCGGTATCGACAAGGGCCTGCAAGCCGCTGGCTTGAACTACGAGACCAAAACCGTCTACGCCGCGCCACGTCGTCTGGCGGTGCTGATCACCTCGCTGGCGACCCATCAGCCGGATCGCAGCATCAACCTCGACGGCCCGCCACGTCAGGCCGCGTTCGATGCCGAAGGCAATCCGACTCAAGCGGCATTGGGCTTCGCCAAGAAGTGCGGCGTCGACCTGAGCGAAATCGATCAGAGCGGCCCGAAACTGCGCTACAGCCAAAGCATCGCCGGCAAACCGACCGCGAGCCTGCTGCCGACTATCGTCGAAGATTCCCTGAACGACCTGCCGATCCCCAAGCGCATGCGCTGGGGTGCTCGCAAGGAAGAATTCGTTCGCCCGACTCAGTGGCTGGTGATGCTGCTCGGTGACCAGGTCATCGATTGCACCATCCTCGCCCAACAGGCTGGCCGCGATTCCCGTGGTCACCGCTTCCATCACCCGGAAAGCGTGCGCATCACCTCGCCGGCCAACTACTTGACCGACCTGCGTGCCGCTTACGTATTGGCCGATGCCAATGAGCGTCGCGAGCTGATCAGCAAGCGCGTCGAAGAGCTGGCGACGATGCAGGAAGGGACGGCGATCGTGCCGCCAGCGCTGCTCGACGAAGTGACCGCGCTGGTTGAATGGCCGGTGCCGCTGGTGTGCTCGTTCGAGGAACGTTTCCTCGACGTGCCGCAAGAAGCGCTGATCACCACCATGCAGGACAACCAGAAGTACTTCTGCCTGCTGGACGCCGACGGCAAATTGTTGCCCCGTTTCATTACCGTGGCCAACATCGAAAGCAAAGACCCGCAGCAGATCATCGCCGGTAACGAGAAAGTGGTTCGCCCACGCCTGACCGACGCCGAGTTCTTCTTCAAGCAAGACAAGAAGCAGAAACTCGAAGACTTCAACCTGCGTCTGCAAAACGTGGTGTTCCAGGAAAAACTCGGCAGCGTCTACGACAAGGCCGAGCGCGTTTCCAAACTCGCTGCGTTCATCGCTCAACGCATTGGCGGCAACGCCGCATGGGCTTCCCGTGCCGGCCTGCTGTCCAAGTGCGACCTGGCGACCGAGATGGTCGGTGAGTTCCCGGAGATGCAAGGTGTCGCCGGTTACTACTACGCCCTCAACGACGGCGAGCCGGAAGAAGTCGCCCTGGCACTGAACGAGCAATACATGCCGCGCGGTGCCGGCGCTGAACTGCCGACCACCCTGACCGGTGCGGCCGTGGCCATCGCGGACAAGCTCGACACGCTGGTCGGTATTTTCGGTATCGGCATGCTGCCGACCGGTAGCAAAGACCCGTATGCCCTGCGCCGTGCAGCGCTGGGTGTATTGCGAATCCTGATCGACAAGAAACTCGAACTCGACCTGAACGACGCCGTGGCTTTCGCCGTGAATGCGTTCGGTACCAAGGTCAAGGCTGCTGGCCTGAACGACTCGGTGCTGGAGTTCATCTTCGACCGTCTGCGTGCCCGTTACGAAGACGAAGGCGTGGATGTCGGGACTTACCTGTCGGTGCGTGCCCTGAAGCCGGGTTCGGCGCTGGACTTCGATCAGCGCGTTCAAGCGGTAGAGGCGTTCCGCAAATTGCCGGAAGCCGCTGCCCTGGCCGCGGTGAACAAGCGCGTTTCAAACTTGCTGAGCAAGGTGGAAGGCTCTGTTCCTTCGGTCGTGGAAGCCAAGTATTTCGACAACGCCAACGAGTTCTCCCTGTATTCGGCGATCCAGCAGGCTGACCAGGCTGTCCAGCCGATGGCCGCTGCGCGTCAGTACAGCGAATCCCTGGCGCGCCTGGCTGCCTTGCGCGAGCCGGTGGATGCATTCTTCGAAGCCGTAATGGTCAACGCGGAAGACGCCAAGGTGCGCGCCAACCGTTATGCATTGCTGTTGCGTCTGCGTGGGCTGTTCCTCGGCGTCGCCGATATTTCGCTGCTGGGCTGAGGGATTGCTGTTGAAACTGCTGATTCTCGATCGGGACGGGGTGATCAATTACGACTCCGACGCTTACATCAAGTCGGTGGAGGAGTGGATTCCGCTCCCCGGTTCGATCGAAGCGATCGCGCAGTTGAGCAAGGCCGGCTGGACGGTAGCAGTGGCTACCAACCAGTCGGGCATCGCTCGCGGTTATTACGACGTCGCCACCCTGGACGCCATGCACGAGCGCCTGCGCTCGCTGGTGGCGGAGCAGGGTGGTGAGGTCGGGCTGATCGTCTACTGCCCGCACGGGCCGGACGATGGCTGCGAATGCCGCAAACCAAAACCCGGGATGTTGAAAACCATCGCCGCGTATTACAACGTATCGCTGACTGATCTTTGGTTCGTTGGCGATACCCTTGGTGACCTGGAAGCCGCCAGAGCCGTCGATTCTCAGCCAGTTTTGGTAAAGACCGGGAAAGGCGAAAAGACTCAGGGCAAGACCCTACCCGAAGGCACCTTGATTTTTGACGATCTGGCGGCGATTGCCGCAGAACTTATCCACAATTAGAGTGCTGCTGATATTCCTGGCCAAGGATTGATCGGGAGTGCGCTTGAATAGGCGGGCAATGCCCGCAACGGTAAACGTCGCCATGTCGATACTGCAGGCCATCAGAACCTTCCTCTTTTACCTGCTGCTGGGCACCAGCTCTTTGCTCTGGTGCAGCCTTAGCTTTTTTATCGCGCCCTTTCTGCCGTTCAAGGCGCGTTATCGCTTTATCAATGTGTATTGGTGCCGCTGTGCCTTATGGCTGAGCAAGGTCTTTCTGGGCATCAGCTATGAAATCAAAGGCGCCGAGAATGTACCCGACCAGCCCTGTGTGATTCAGTCGAATCACCAGAGCACCTGGGAGACGTTCTTTCTTTCGGCCTATTTCCAACCACTGAGCCAGGTACTTAAGCGCGAACTGCTCTACGTTCCCTTTTTCGGCTGGGCCATGGCCATGCTGCGACCGATCGCAATCGACCGTGACAACCCGAAAGCGGCGCTCAAGCACGTGGCGAAGAAGGGCGATGAATTGCTCAAGGATGGCGTCTGGGTACTGATCTTTCCAGAGGGCACGCGTGTGCCTTACGGCACCCTCGGCAAATTCTCCCGGGGTGGCACCGCATTAGCCGTGAATGCGGCACTTCCGGTGCTGCCGATTGCGCACAATGCCGGTAAATTCTGGCCAAAAACCGGCTGGGCGAAGAAGCAGGGCGTCATCACCGTGATCATCGGAAAACCCATGTACGCCGAGGGTAGCGGGCCGCGCGCCATTGCTGAACTGAACGACCGAGTCCAGGCCTGGAACGAGCAGATGCAAAGGGAAATGGGTTCGCTGCCACCCGCCCCGCAAGCCCCGGCTGCCAGCGATCAAATGGCTGTCTGAGATTCTGTGGATAACCTGTGTATCGTTTAGTTGACAGACAGCGTATTTGGCTTGTAGCTTTTTGATTTATATACATATTTCCTAAACTCATAAAACACCGAAAAAGGTGCATAAGTTTTTTTCGGGCGCAAAAAAACCGGCTGATATAGCCGGTTTTTTTATGCCCTAAATGGCAGTGTATCAATCCTTGAACAACGGGAAATGCAGACTGAAGCATGTACCTTGGCCAACCACGCTCTGGCACTCGATCCGCGCTCCATGGCGATCCATCACCGCCTTCACCATCGACAGCCCCAAACCCACGCCATCGATGCCTTGGGCGGAAGAAAATCGCCGATACTGGCTGAAGAGTTCGGGCAATTCATCTGCGGCGATGCCCTTGCCCTGATCCATGATCCTGCACGTCAGCCAGCCTTCGGCGCATCCGACTTGCACACTGATTCGAGTACCGCAGGCGCTGTACTTAATTGCGTTCTCCAGCAGATTGAACAGTGCCCGGGTCAGCAGCGCCTGATCTGCCATGATCAAGCTTTCCTGTGCCACGTCATCCAAGTGATGGACCATTTCGATCTGCTTCAACTGTGCAATGGTCAATGCTTGATCGAATACATCCAGCACCATCATCGCGAACAGGCTCGGCTGAAACTGGTAGGCCTCTGACTCGGCCTTGGCCAGTTGTACGAAGCCATCAGTCAAGTCCAGGGCTCGACGCACCTGACACTCGATCTGGTCGAACAGATGCGTGTCCCCGACGAACTGATGTCGGTGCACATCGAGCAGGGCGAGAATCGCCGAGTGAGGCGCCCGCAGATCATGGGACAAGAAGCGCAACAGTACGCCACGTTGTTCCTCGGCATCACGCTCAACGCTCAAGTCGGTCAGGCTCAATAGCCAACCGATAGGTGTTTCTCCATCCACCGGCAGCAGTGCAGCGCGCTCCAGCCGCAGACTGCGTTCTTTGACGTCCCTGAACTCCAGCAGCGGCAAATTCGATAAGAGTGGCCGGGGGCGTTCGGTCAGGTCCGGATAACCCAGTCGCGCCAATTGCTCAAGAACGTCATCGCCCACCAGATCGGCGCCGAACAAATCCCGGGCATTACGATTCCCCAGCAAAATCCGGCCTCGCGGATCACTGATCAATGTGGCGACCGGCAAATACTCCAGGCCATCGGCGATAAAGCGACGGGTATCGCGGGTTCGCCCCATGGCTTGCTCCAGCGCCATGATCTGGCCCTGTAAACGGTCGCCAGTCGGAAATTGGGCACGACGGCGCTCCGGAAAGACCTTGGGCTCGCTATCCAGCCGCGCCAGCTCCCAGCCAAAATAGGTCAGTACCACACTCAAGCGCCGCCAGTTCCAGATCAGGTAACCGAACAGCATGCCCAACAGACTCGCTGCAGGGGACCACCACCAGCCCAGTCTCGCTAACCCGACGCTAGCCAGCAACGCACAACTCATGCCCGCTACGGTCAACCAGAGCGCCAGTCTCGGACGCAGCAACAGCAAACCCAAGACACAGGCGACCAGGCAGACAGACAACAACGCTCCCCATGCACCCGATCCATTTCGTTGGCTAATCTCTTCATTGAACGATAGAAGGCCCGTCAGCGGTAACAGAAGCAAGCTTATCCACAGCCATTCGCGCACCAATTGCCGGAACAGCCGTTGGACTTGAGTCGGCTCGCGACTTTCCCGGCGGCGCTCATTATTCATAGGCAATACTGACGTGATGGTTGTAGGGAATTTCGTTCATGGGTCACAGTTCCCAGGGAAGGCGCTTGAAGAATCATAGCGGACGCGACCAACGGAAAGCTGCTTACTTTCACTCTCCAGCCGAACGTGTATCGTCAGATAACATGCTGGCCGCCAAAGGAATAACGTACATGCGTGTCGCGATACTGGATGACGAACCGGCAGAACTGCGCAGGGTGGAACAGACTTTGCGGCAGATGGCCGAACCAGGTGAGTTTGCCTGGTCATTGCACAGCTTCGAACGGGGAGAAGACCTGTTACGCCAATTGCGACGGGAAACGTTCGACCTGCTTATCCTCGACTGGCAGTTGCCAGACTTCAGCGGCCTGTCTCTGTTGCGCTGGACCCGCGAGCACATGGACGCACCACCCGCCGCGATCATGCTGACCAGCCGCGATACCGAAAGCGATATCGTCCAGGCGTTGAATGCGGGTGCCGATGATTACGTCAGCAAGCCGTTTCGACCCAATGAACTGAAAGCCAGGGTGGCTGCAGTGTTGCGCAGACATAGTCAGCAACGTGCGGCAGCCGCCGAAGTGCTGAGTTTCAATGACCTGGTGTTCGATGATGCCGAGTTGACCGTAAACCGCGCCGGCAAACCTATAGGCATGACTGAGCGGGAATATCGTCTGGCGCGTTGCCTGTTCAGTAACCTGGGTCGCCCGCTGTCCCGAGAGTATCTCTATGAGCGATTCTGGAGTCATGAAGAGATGGTGTCTTCGCGGCCGCTGGATACCCACATTTATCGCCTGCGCAACAAACTGGGATTGACCGCCGACCGTGGTTGGCAGTTGTTGACGATTTACGGATATGGGTATCGCTTGGAGAGTGTAGCTGTGGCGGCTGAGTAGAATCGCACCCATTCGCAGCCAATAAAAAAGGCCAACGTTTAAGCGTTGGCCTTTTTGTCTGGCGGGTCCGTTAACTCAATCAGAAGTCCAGATTGGATACCGCCAGGGCGTTGCTTTCGATGAAGTCACGACGTGGTTCGACCGCATCACCCATCAGGGTGTTGAAGATCTGATCCGCGCCAATGGCGTCTTCGATGGTTACTTTAAGCATCCGGCGCTGGGCTGGGTCCATGGTGGTTTCCCACAGCTGATCCGGGTTCATCTCGCCCAGACCTTTGTATCGCTGGATAGTGTGACGCTTGGTGCTTTCGGTCATCAGCCATTCAAGTGCTTCCTTGAACTCAGTGACCGGCTTCTTGCGCTCACCACGCTGGATGTACGCGCCCTCGTCCAGCAAGCTGCTCAGTTGAGCGCCCAGGGACACGACTGTCTTGTAATCATTGCTGCCGAAGAAGTCGCGGTTGAAGGTGACGTAGTTCGACAGGCCGTGGGAGATCAGTTCGACCTCCGGCAGCCAGACGTTACGTTCACGGTCTTCACGCAGGCTGGCTTTGTAAACCAGGCCGGACTTCTCGACGGTGCGCAGGCGAACTTCGTACTGAGCCAGCCAATCCTGCATGGCTGCGTGATCGGACAGCTGCTCCATACTCACTGCTGGCAAGTAGATGAAGTGCTCGGTCAGTTCCTGTGGATACAGGCGCGACAGACGCTTGAGGGTCTTCATCACCAGACGGAAGTCATTCACCAGACGCTCGAGCGCCTCACCGGAAATGCCCGGTGCTTCCTCGTTCAGGTGCAGGCTTGCATCTTCCAGGGCCGACTGCGTCATGTACTCTTCCATGGCGTCGTCGTCTTTGATGTATTGCTCTTGCTTGCCTTTTTTGACCTTGTACAGGGGCGGCTGAGCGATGTAGATGTAACCGCGCTCGATCAACTCCGGCAACTGACGGAAGAAGAAGGTCAGCAGCAGGGTACGGATGTGCGAACCGTCGACATCGGCATCGGTCATGATGATGATGTTGTGATAGCGCAGCTTGTCGATGTTGTACTCGTCGCGGCCGATGCCGCAGCCCAGCGCGGTGATCAAGGTGCCCACTTCTTGCGAAGAGATCATCTTGTCGAAGCGTGCCTTCTCGACGTTCAGGATCTTGCCCTTCAACGGCAGGATGGCCTGGGTTCTACGATTGCGTCCCTGCTTGGCGGAGCCGCCAGCAGAGTCACCTTCCACGAGGTACAGTTCGGACAGGGCAGGGTCTTTTTCCTGGCAGTCAGCCAGTTTGCCCGGCAGGCCGGCGATATCCAGCGCGCCTTTGCGACGGGTCATTTCACGGGCTTTACGCGCCGCTTCACGAGCGCGAGCCGCGTCGATCATCTTGCCGACGACCAGTTTGGCTTCGTTCGGGTTTTCCAGCAGGAAGTCGGAGAAGTACTTGCCCATTTCCTGTTCGACCGCGGTCTTCACTTCGGAAGAAACCAGCTTGTCTTTGGTCTGGGAGCTGAACTTCGGATCCGGCACTTTTACCGAGATAATTGCGGTCAGACCTTCACGGGCATCATCGCCGGTGGTCGCGACTTTATGCTTCTTCGCCAGACCTTCTGCTTCGATGTAGGTGTTCAGGTTACGCGTCAGTGCGGAACGGAAACCCACCAGGTGAGTACCGCCGTCACGCTGCGGAATGTTGTTGGTGAAGCACAACAGGTTCTCGTTGAAGCTGTCGTTCCACTGCAGGGCGAT
>DQGF01000584.1:0-132 GCA_003525045.1 Pseudomonas sp.
AGCGAGCCTGCTCGCGAAGGCATTTCCAAAGTCCCAACAACTGGCCGGGCTGCCCTCAATTCCGTAACATCCGCCCCTGTCTTTTCCGGCCACTTCCTGCGGCCTGTATTGTTGGGTAAACCATGAAACCAA
>DQGF01000584.1:434-1118 GCA_003525045.1 Pseudomonas sp.
TGTTGGGTAAACCATGAAACCAAAACGTCTGCGCGCCGATGTCCTGGCCGGACTCACCACCTCTTTCGCCTTGCTCCCCGAATGCATCGCCTTCGCGCTGGTGGCCCACCTCAATCCACTGATGGGGCTTTACGGCGCGTTCATCATCTGCACCCTGACCGCGCTCTTCGGCGGGCGGCCGGGCATGGTGTCCGGCGCTGCCGGATCGATGGCGGTGGTGATCGTCGCGCTGGTGGTCCAACACGGCGTGCAGTACTTGCTGGCCACTGTGCTGCTGGGTGGCCTGATCATGCTGGCGTTCGGTCTGCTGCGGCTCGGCAAGCTGGTGCGCATGGTGCCGCACCCGGTGATGCTCGGCTTCGTCAACGGCCTGGCGATCATCATTGCCCTGGCCCAATTGGAACACTTCAAGAGCGGTGACGCCTGGCTGAGCGGGGCGCCGCTGTACCTGATGGCGGGGCTGGTGGCGGTGACGATGGCGATCGTCTACCTGCTGCCGCGCCTGACCCGTGCCGTGCCGCCGGCATTGGTGGCAATTCTGGGCGTTGGCCTCGCGGTTTATCTGCTCGGCTTGCCAACCCGCACTCTGGGCGACATGGCACACATTGCCGGTGGCTTGCCGACCTTTGCGCTGCCAGACATCCCCTGGAATCTGCAAACCCTGCACATCATCGCGCCTTACGC
>DQGF01000584.1:1416-1928 GCA_003525045.1 Pseudomonas sp.
GCACATCATCGCGCCTTACGCGATATTGATGGCGCTGGTCGGTCTGCTGGAAACCCTGCTGACCCTGAACCTCACCGACGAGATCACCGAGAGCCGTGGCTTCCCTGATCGCGAATGCGTGGCGCTGGGGGCGGCCAACATGGTCTCCGGGGTATTCGGCGGCATGGGTGGCTGCGCGATGATCGGCCAGACGGTGATCAACCTCAGCTCCGGTGGTCGCGGTCGGCTGTCCGGTGGGGTGGCCGGGGTGATGATTTTGCTGTTCATCCTCTGCCTCTCGCCGCTGATCGAACGCATCCCGCTGGCCGCGCTGGTCGGGGTGATGTTCGTGGTGTCGCAGCAGACTTTCGCCTGGGCTTCTTTGCGGGTGCTGAACAAAGTCCCGCTGAACGACGTGTTGGTGATCATTGCAGTAACGGTCATTACCGTGTTCACCGATCTGGCCACCGCCGTGCTGTGCGGGATCATCATTGCCGCACTCAACTTCGCCTGGCAACAGGCTCCCCCACCCT
>DQGF01000584.1:2265-8310 GCA_003525045.1 Pseudomonas sp.
GCCGACGGCAGTAAGCTTTACCTCTTGCATGGCACGCTGTTCTTCGCCTCGACTACGCCTTTTCTTAACCAGTTCGATCCCGCCAACGACCCGTCCGTGGTCACGATCGACTGTCGCCATTTGAACTTCGTTGACTACTCGGCCATCGCCGCGCTCAAGACCCTGCGTGAGCGCTACGACAAGGCGGGCAAGCATCTGCGCGTGCTGCACTTGTCGGAACGCTGCAAGAAACTGCTCAAACGTGCGCGCGTGAATCACGACTGAAATCAAACGGCAGGCGTGATGAAAATCCGCCTGCCTGATTTTCATAACCTGCGGCGATGATCACTTGCCGCTGGGAGACTGACATGAAGTACGACACGCTGATTCGTAACGCCTTGATCATCGATGGCAGCAATCGCCCCGGTTATCCCGCCGACGTGGCGATCTTGAACGGCCGCATCGAGCGCATCGGCGACTTGCACGACGCCCGCGCCACTGAAGAAATCGACGCCGCAGGCCGGGTGTTGGCGCCGGGCTTCATCGACGTACACACCCACGACGACACCGTAGTGATCCGCCAGCCGCAAATGCTGCCCAAGCTCACCCAGGGTGTGACCACGGTAATCGTCGGCAACTGCGGGATCAGCGCTTCACCGGTGAGTTTGCGCGGCGAGCCGCCGGACCCGATGAACCTGCTCGGTACGGCCGCTGCGTTTGTTTATCCGACGTTCAGCGACTACCGCGCCGCCGTCGAAGCGGCGAACACCACGCTGAACGTAGCCGCGCTGGTCGGCCATACCGCGTTGCGCAGCAATCACCTCGACGACCTTTTTCGTACCGCTTCGCCTGAGGAAATCGGCGCGATGCGCGAACAGTTGCGTGAAAGCCTTGAGGCCGGTGCATTGGGCTTGTCCACAGGTCTTGCGTATGCGAGCGCATTCTCGGCGTCCACCGATGAAGTGATGCAACTGACCGAAGAGCTGACCGCCTTCGGCGCGGTCTACACCACCCATTTGCGCAGCGAGTTCGAACCGGTGCTGGAGGCCATGGATGAGGCGTTCCAGATCGGCCGTCATGCGAAATCCCCGGTGATCATTTCCCACCTCAAATGTGCCGGCGCCGGTAACTGGGGGCGTAGTCCGCAAGTGCTGGCGTCCCTTGAGCAGGCGGCGAAAACCCATCCGGTGGGCTGCGACTGTTATCCCTACGCCGCCAGTTCATCGACCCTGGACCTCAAGCAAGTGACCAATGCCCATCGCATCACCATCACCTGGTCCACGCCGCACCCGGAGTTGGGCGGCCGCGACCTGATGGAAATCGCCGCCGAGTGGGGCGTGCCGTTACTCGATGCCGCCCGCCGCCTGCAACCGGCCGGTGCGGTGTACTACGGCATGGACGAGGCCGATGTACGAAGAATCCTTGCGCATCCGCTGACAATGGTCGGCTCAGACGGATTGCCGGAAGACCCGTTTCCGCATCCACGCTTGTGGGGCGCATTCCCACGCGTGCTCGGGCATTTCAGTCGCGATGTCGGGCTGTTTCCGCTGCACACCGCCGTGCACAAGATGACTGGCTTGTCGGCGGCGCGATTCGGCTTGAAGGAACGTGGTGAAATCCGCGAAGGGCATTGGGCGGATCTGGTGTTGTTTGATCCTGTGACGATTCCCGATGTGGCGGACTTCAATGATCCGCAGCGAGCGGCGGAAGGGATTGATGGGGTATGGGTCAACGGTGTGTTGAGTTACAGCGAAGGGCAGGCGAACGGCAGAAGGGAAGGACGGTTTCTGGCGCGGGAAGGGGATTTTCGCACGGGCTTTCAATAATCGTGGTGACGTTAAAAAATTTGACCCAGACCTCTTTGAGCTGCTGCACATCTCGGCAGGCCGCAATGGTCGTTCAATGGAGGAAGAAGCTCGCTTCATTCTGACGCAGGCATTCAATCAGAACGATTGTGCAAGAGGTCTGGGGACTCGAATCAACAATCGGTTCAGAACCGAGGGTGGAGTTGAATTAGATCTGCCTACTCGATAGAGCGGCATATTGGTTGTTTGTCATATCGCCATCGCGGGCAGGCCCGCTCCCACAGGTTCAATGAGTATCCTGTGGGAGCGGGATTGCCCGCGGATGGATCTGTCATTCACCACAGACTGAACGTCAGACCCGGAAGTGACTCACCATCATCTGCAACTGATTGCCCAACCGTGCCAGTTCAACACTGGACGCAGCCGTTTCGTCGCTGGCAGCAGCGGCCTGTTCGGACACGTCGCGCACGTTGATGATGCTGCGGCTGATCTCTTCGGCCACGGCGCTTTGCTGCTCGGCGGCGGCAGCGATCTGCTGGTTCATCGACTGGATGTTCGACACCGTGCGGGTGATGTTTTCCAGTGACACGCCGGCCTTGCGGGTCAGCGCCACGCTGCTGTCGGTCAGGGTGCGGCTGTTGTTCATCACGACCGAGACTTGTTGGGTGCCATTTTGCAGACCGGCCACCAGGCCTTCGATTTCTTCGGTGGATTTCTGGGTGCGTTGGGCCAGGCCGCGGACTTCGTCGGCCACCACGGCAAAACCGCGTCCGGCTTCACCAGCACGGGCCGCTTCGATGGCGGCGTTGAGTGCCAGCAAGTTGGTCTGATCGGCGACGGCTTTGATCACGTCCATGACACTGCCGATCTTGTCGCTTTCCTGTTGCAACACACTCATGGCTTCGGTCGAGCGCGCCACTTCACTGGCCAGGCGTTCGATCTGGGCGATGGCTTCGTTGACCACCTTGTCGCCTTCGCGAGCTTCGCCGTCAGCCGCAGCAGCTGCCTGGGAGGCTTGTTCGGCGTTGCGCGCGACTTCCTGCACTGTCGCCGTCATCTCGTGCATGGCCGTGGCCACCTGATCGGTCTCGATCTTCTGACTGTTGACCCCGGCGCTGGTTTGCTCGGTCACGGCCGACAACTCTTCGGCGGCGCTGGTAATCTGGGCGACGCCATCGCGAATGCCGCTGATCAAATCGCGCAGGGTGACGCCCATGCGCGCAATGCCTTGCTGCAATACGCCGAGTTCGTCGCGGCGAGTCACCTTGACGTCATGGGACAGGTCGCCGCTGGCGATGCGCTCGACCACTGCCAGGGTGTCGCGCAACGGGCCGGTGATCTGGCGGGTGATGATAACGGCAGCGATGATGCCCACCAACAACGCCAGCAGCGTACTGATCAGTTGCAGGGTGCGGGCCTGGGCGCTTTCGGCGTCACGGCGGTCGAGCTGAAGCTGATACAGCTGATCACTCAGGGACACGATGGCGGCGCCCTGTTCGGTCATTTCCTTGCGCGCCTGGACCGCGTCGTTGCTGGCGTTTTTATAAGCCTGCAAGGCACTGCGATAGTTGCTCAGCGCGGTTTCCAGTTGCCGCAGGGCGTCTGGCTGAGTCTCGGCGAAATGCGCGCTCAGTGACTGCAGGCCGGCAATCGCCGTATCTAGTTGGCCGACGGCTCTTTGCTCGGTTTCGGCATTAGTGGTGGCGGTGTAGCCGCGCACTTCGTAGCGGGCCATCATGAACGCTTCTTTGGCGACCGTGATGGCCTGGAATTGTTCGAAGCGTTGCTCGCTCAGAGGCATTTGCTGCACGCCAATGTTGATGGCGTCGATCAGCTTGCTGGCGGTTTCGGCGTTGGTGCCCATAACGTCGCGGGCGCTGTTACCGGTGCGGTAGGCGCTGCGCATTTTGTTCAGGGAAGTCTTGTAAGCCGCGATAACGGCGCCTTGTTCCTTGAGCAGCTTGAGGTTTTCCGGGCTCTTGAATTTTGCCAGCAGCGCTTGTTGCTGGGCGGAGAACGCGTCAAGGGTGGTCTGTACGTTTTGCGCGGCGGTTTCGTCGCCGTTGGTCAGCATGTATTGCAGACGAACCACGCGCAGTTTGGTCAGGCCGGCATTGAGCTGGGTGATGTCGCTCATCCAGTTGCTGCGGTCAATCAAACCGCCCAGGCTGGTCCAGCCGGTCAGGGCGAGGACGCAGGTCAGTGCCAGGACCAGGCCGAATCCCAGGCCCAGTTTCAGGTTCACGCTGATATTGCCAAACCAGCTATTCATCAAATTCCTCCAGGAACGTTGTGTTTCTTGATCGTCGGTTGGCTGGAAGATTGTTGTTTTTGGGAGCCAGCAAGGTAGGTCGCAGGTCTGTATCGGCAGCAAGGCTGGGAACTGAAGAAAGATCAAAAGATCGCAGCCTCGTTTCACTCGTCAGCTCCTACAGGAGTGCGCGTTCCAATGTGGAGCTGCCGCAGGCTGCGATCTTTTGATGTTGTTCTTAAGCTTTTTTTCACAATCGTTTCACTCCCAGCCAACGTCCCCCTCTCTACCCTCGCGGCATCGAATGAAAGTGACGCATGCCGGCGCGAGGCGGCTTGATGTGGAATTGAGACTGAGTCTGTTCGGGATTAAACGCTCGCTCGATCTGAGCCGTTTGGCCCGCTATCGCAACGCCGTGGTGCTGGCCTCGGCGCTGCTGGTGATCCCGTTGACGGTATTGCTGTTGCGACCCGCCGCCGTGCCGGACCTGGCCCACGGTAATGTGGCCGGCGCCCGCGCGTTGGCGGCCGGCTGGGCCAAAGGTGACATGATCGTGCTAGTGCGCCATGTCGAGCGCTGCGATCACTCCCCGGCAGCCTGCCTGAGCGGCAACGATGGCATCACCGCTCGCTCTCGCAGCGTGGCGGTGGCGCTCGGTGCACAGTTCGAGCAACTGGGCTTGAACAAGGCCGACATCTACAACAGCCCGGTCATCCGGACAGCGCAGACCGCCGGCTATATGTTCAACAAGGTCAGTTTCGATGACGACTGGTTGATCAATTGCAAGGGCACCATGTTGCGTGACGCCCTCGCGCACAAAGTGGCCGGACGCAATCTGATTCTGGTAACCCACAGCGAATGCATGTCGCAACTCCTCAAAGACCTCAAGTTGCCAAGCTCAACCCTGGGTTACGGCGCTTCCTTGTTCATTTCGGCCGAAACGTTACAGGCACCGCGCATGCTCGGTTTCATCGAAGCCTCGGACTGGCGCTCGGTGACCACTGAATGAATTCACTTTCTCGATCAGGGCGCTCAATGCTGACTTCCTCCCGTTTGCGTTTTTACTGGGTTAACTTCGGTATACCGCTGGCCTGTGCGGTCGTGGTTTTCCTGATGTTCGACCTGACCAGAATCGACATCGCCTTCAACGATCTTTTTTATGATCCGGTCACGCAGACGTTCCCGTTGGACCATGTTCATCTGTTTGAAAAGATCACCCATAAATGGGCGCGAATCATCCCGAACTGGACCGGCGAGATAGCCATCGTCGGCGCCTTGTTGTCATTTCTCTGGCCGCGTCTGAAGGCTGAAAAGCATTCGAAAATCATCGCGTTCCTGGAAACGATCAAGGTCGCCCCGGTACTCCGGTTTGCCAGCAAGCACCGCCGTGATTTCCTTTATGTGGTGTTCGCGTTTTCCATCAGCACGGGCGTCATCCACTACCTCAAGGGCCATACCAGTGTGTATTGCCCGATCGAAACGACTCAGTACGGGGGCAAAATTGAACACAAGGAGTGGTACCAGAATTTCGATCTGCTGAAAGTTGCAGGCAGTGGTCGTTGCTGGCCGGGCGGTCACGCTTCGGGTGGCTTTACCATGCTGGCGTTGTACTTCGTCGCGCGCCGCTACCGCTGGCGTTATTCGAAAGCGCTGATGTACGGCTCGCTGGCGCTCGGTTTCGTCTACGGCACGACACGGGTTCTGCAAGGCTGGCACTACATGTCCCACACCTTTTGGGCCGGGATCTTCGTGTGGTTGGCATGTTTGCTGACGGCGCTGGCGTTTTATGGGCGAGCGCGGCTGGAGTTGCCGGTTTTGCAAAAGCAGGAAGAACCGGTGTTAGTGGCTCAGCCCCAGCCTGCCAATTGAAATGGATTTTTTGTGGTCCGGGATTAAATGTGGGAGCGAGCCTGCTCGCGAAGGCGGTGGGTCAGTCGACATCTCTATCGACTGGTCGGCCGTCATCGCGAGCAAGCTCGTTCCCACAATGAATTGATGGCGTACACCCTG
>DQGF01000584.1:8628-9083 GCA_003525045.1 Pseudomonas sp.
GGGAGCGGGCTTGCTCGCGAAGAACGATAACGCGCAACACCTGAATGAACGCCTGCCTACCCCTGCGGATCGACGTTATCCAACGCCCGGTTCACTGCCAGCTCCGCCAACATGATGATCTGCGCAATCGCCAGCGCGGTGTTGCGCTGCGGACCGTTCAGGTAGGTGGCGAAATCATTGGCCATGACATTGGCTGAAGCCAATGACTCGCAGGCATGAGCCAGGAGACTTTCGGTGTCCATGTCCGGGACGACCATGAACAGGGTGTGGGGACGATAGGGTCTGGCGGTTTCGCAGGGGGGATCTGGGATTAATTTGTCCATTGAAACAATCCTCTTGCATTGGCGCCACCCATTGCCGTTTCTCACACGGCGAAGAGGTGGCAGCTATGTGCGAGGTGAGAAAACCGGTTATGGACACCCGGCCAGACCGAAGTCTGCCCGCACACAGCCGCC
>DQGF01000584.1:9489-9782 GCA_003525045.1 Pseudomonas sp.
TTTGCCGGGATCTCACACCCGATCACTGAGTTTTCAGCGACTGCCAAAGGTTATTGAGCGTACTTCCGACCGACAACCTTAAAGTCCTGTGGGATTTTTCTTCTGGTTTTCTTCACGCGTAGGACATGTCACGCAAGGCGCCGGGACCAGCGCTGGTCAGGGGGCATAGCGATTATTGGAAAAACTCAAACCGCCAAGGGCAACGTCACAATAAAGGTACTGCCCTTGCCGTCGCCGTCGCTCATGCCGATGACCGTGCCGCCATGGGCTTCGACCAGCTCCCGGACCACTGT
>DQGF01000584.1:10068-11962 GCA_003525045.1 Pseudomonas sp.
GACCAGCTCCCGGACCACTGTCAGGCCAATGCCCAGGCCTGCGCGGTTGAAGCCGACGGCGTGAACATCCTGCACGAATGGTTCGAAGACAAAGGGCAGCGACTTTGCAGAAATGCCGATGCCGTTATCGCAAATGCTCATTTGCAAAAGATCGGCTTCGGTGGACACCGAAAGCGTGACCGTGCCGCCCGCCGGTGTGTACTTGGCCGCGTTGCCCAGCAGGTTGCCGAGGATCTGCGTGAGTCGTACCGGATCGCCGCTCACCGCCAGCGCACCTTCGGGCACCTCAGCCGTGAAGTGCAGATGATGAGCGGCCATTATCGGGCTGCACACGGTAATGGCCTCCTCAATGATCTGCAGCATATCGACAATACGAGTATCCAGGCGCAACTTGCCGGTGCTGGCGCGGGAGACGTCGAGCAGATCTTCCACCAGGCGCGACATGTGCTGCACCTGGCCTTCGATCAGTGCCTGCATTCGGGGCAGCTCTTCACTCGGTGCCCGCACCATTCGGCCGGCAATCATGCTGATGGGTGTCAGCGGATTGCGCAATTCGTGAGCCACCAGGGTGAGGATGTTTCGTTGCTGCGCCAGGCTGTGCTCGGCCGAGGCTTGCAAGTGTTGCGCGCTGAGCACGGCACGCACCAATTGTTCATTGGTCTCGCGCATTTCCAGGTAGCGCAGGTGCTCTTCGGCTGAGCGCAGGGGTTTTTCCGCATCCGACTGCGCCAATAGAATCGCCAGAACCAATTGCTGGTTGGCTTCGATCAGTTGCTCGATCTGCTGGCTATCGGCGAGCTGGGTATTGGCATCGCTCATTTCCTTATGCAATGCCGCCAGTACGGACCGCGCTTCAACGGTTTTCTGGCCGAGCAGGAACAGTTCGCGAGCGGCAGTGACCATCGCTTGCTCGTTCTTGCCATTTGCCTCATTCATGAATTTTTGCTCATCCGTCGTCTCTGTTTAAACGCCGCCGGGTAGGCCGGCCTCCGAGTAAACCTTCCTGGTCCGGCAACATCTCGCCAATCTGTAACCCGTTGTTGTCGATGCGGTACAGGCGCAGTTCATCGGAATGCGCGCTGGCCCGCACCTTGACCACGGCCATGATGCGCAGCAAACGGCTTTCTACTTCAATATAGCGCTGGACGATGATGGCGTCGGTGAGAAACGCCGTGCCGTAAGGGCTGAAACGCAAGTCGGTGTAGCGGTCTTCCAGCTCCGAGGTCATCAACACGCTGACTCCGACCCTGGTCAGCGCGGTGACCATGCGCGACAGCGACTCACGGAAGTCTTCGCGGAAGGTCGGCGCCAACGCCAGCTCGAAGCCCGACAGCGAATCGATCACGACGCGGGTGGCTTTCAGGCGGGTGATCTCGCTCAACAACAACTGCACGATTTCGTCGATGGACAGGTCCGGAGCGCGGCTGTCCACCAGACCGATCTGACCACTCTGGATCAGGTTGGCGAGGGTGGCGTTCTGGGAGTGATTGGGTCGTTGCTCGAACACCGCAATCACGCCGGTTTCGCCATTGCGCGCGCCCTCAGCGAGGAATGTCGAGGCCAGAATGCTTTTGCCTGAGCCCGACGGCCCGGCCACCAGCAAGGAGTAACCGCGAGGAAGGCCACCGCCGAGCATCTCGTCGAGCTGCGGCACGCCCATTTTCAGCCGCTTGATCGGGAACTCCTGCGGCGCTTCATCCGGGTTGAGTGCCGCAGGCGCAAAGACTTTGATACCCGACGTGGCGATGCGAAAGGTGTGCAGGCCGGGCAGCGTCGGCTGGCCGCGCATCTTCATGATTTCCATCTTGCGCACCATGGAGTTGCGCTGAACGCTCTGGCGCAGCCAGATCAGGCCGTCGGCCACGGTGAAAATCGGGTTGGTGTCGGTTTCGGT
>DQGF01000402.1 GCA_003525045.1 Pseudomonas sp.
AGGCCAGTACAAGCCAAGCTAATCCAAGACCCAAATAAGCAATTTTCCGCTCACCTCCCCCTACAAATAAGCGGATTTCCGCTCAATCAACACCCTTAACCCCTCTAAACCGGCCCTCCCCCCGTTGGCACAGCTCCTGCTATAGCCCCAGCAGGCTGCGTTTAATCGCGCTCCACAAAAACAATTAAACGAAGGATCCTTCAATGGATAACTCCAATACCCTGCCCCTTGGGTCGGCTGCCGTGCCGGCCAAAGCAAGAACTACCGCCAGCCGCATCAAGTCGATCTTCAGCGGCTCCGTCGGCAACATGGTCGAATGGTACGACTGGTACGTTTATGCCGCGTTCTCCCTGTACTTCGCCAAGGCCTTTTTCCCGAAAGGCGACACCACCGCTCAACTGCTGAACACCGCCGCGATCTTCGCCGTGGGCTTCCTGATGCGCCCGATCGGAGGCTGGCTGATGGGCCTGTACGCCGACAAAGTCGGGCGCAAAGCCGCGCTGATGGCCTCGGTGTACCTGATGTGCTTCGGCTCGTTGCTGATCGCCTTGAGCCCTGGCTATGAAACCATCGGCATCGGCGCGCCGATCCTGCTGGTGTTTGCCCGTCTGCTGCAGGGCCTGTCGGTCGGTGGCGAGTACGGCACCTCGGCCACGTACCTCAGCGAGATGGCGACCAAGGAACGTCGCGGCTTCTTCTCCAGCTTCCAGTACGTGACCCTGATCTCCGGCCAGCTCATCGCGCTGGGCGTACTGATCGTGCTGCAAAACACCCTGACCACCGAAGAGCTGTACGCCTGGGGCTGGCGCATCCCGTTCGCCATCGGCGCACTGTGTGCCGTGGTCGCGCTGTACCTGCGTCGTGGCATGGAAGAAACCGAGTCGTTCACCAAGAAAGAAAAGGCCAAGGAAAGCGCCATGCGCACCTTGATGCGCCATCCAAAGGAACTGATGACCGTGGTCGGCCTGACCATGGGCGGCACCCTGGCGTTCTACACCTACACCACCTACATGCAGAAATACCTGGTGAACACGGTCGGCATGAGCATCTCCGACTCCACCACCATTTCCGCGGCCACGCTGTTCCTGTTCATGTGCCTGCAACCGATCATCGGCGGGCTGTCGGATAAAGTCGGTCGTCGGCCGATCCTGATTGCCTTCGGTATCCTCGGGACACTGTTCACCGTGCCGATCCTGACCACCCTGCACACCATCCAGACCTGGTGGGGTGCGTTCTTCCTGATCATGGCGGCGCTGATCATCGTCAGCGGCTATACCTCGATCAACGCGGTGGTCAAAGCCGAACTGTTCCCGACCGAGATCCGTGCACTGGGCGTTGGTTTGCCGTACGCGCTGACCGTGTCGATCTTCGGCGGCACCGCTGAATACATCGCGCTGTGGTTCAAGAGCATCGGCATGGAAACCGGCTACTACTGGTATGTCACCGCATGTATTGCCGTGTCGTTGCTGGTCTACGTGACCATGAAAGACACCCGCAAGCATTCGCGGATCGAGACGGACTGACAGCCATAAAAAACGCGCAAAGGTGCAAAATCTTTGCGCGTTTTTTGTCAGCCACACCGCGGGGCATTCTTCGCGGGCAAGCCTCGCTCCTACAGGGATTGTGCTGTGTAGGAGCGAAGGCTTGCCCGCGAAGGCCGCGACTCAGTTTCAAGACAACTCGGCAACTTCCTGCCTCGCGTATTTGCTCTGCACGTAAGAAGCCCCCGCAATCATCATCACCAAAATCCCCGCCAACACCAACGACGAACCAATTGTGCCGAAATCCAGACCACCCTTTTCATGGGGCTTGGTCAGGAAGTCGCCCAACGTCGCACCGAACGGCCGCGTCAGCACAAACGCCACCCAGAACAGCAGCACCGACGACAACTTCGTGAAGTATTTGAGCAGCACCACCAGCGCAATGGTCGAGCCGATCAGCAGTGCGCCACCGGCAAACCCCAGGCCCGAGTCGTCAGCCAAATAATCGCCAAGCGCCGTGCCCAGGGTGTTGGAAAACAGAATCGCCATCCAATAGAACATCTCGCCACGGAAGGTCTGGACCTTGGTGACGTTCAGTGAATCACCGATCAAGCGCCAAGCCGCGAAAATCCCCAGCAGGATCGCAATCAGGATCATCGAACCGGTGGCGTAGCCCAGTTCAAGGGTGCGATCCATGAAGTCGGACATGGTGGTACCGGCCGTGCTGGTCGACAGAATCACGATCCAGTACAGCACCGGCTTGTAGGTTCTGGACATCAACTGCATGACCAGCGTCAGCACGAACACGCTGATCAGGATCAGCGAACTGATGGCGTAACCGACATTGAGGGTCATCGACAGCAAATCCCCCGCGGTTTCCCCTAGGGTCGTCGCGCAGATTTTCATGATCCAGAACGCGAGGGTGATCTGAGGAAGTTTATTCATCGGGTGGGAACTCCAGTGGTCAGGGCAGCCGTTGCACAGGCTTTGGCCGCTGCGCAGGGTGAAGGTGAGGCAGTGAAAAACAGGTAGGGGTTTTATGAAAAATCTGTCACACGAGCAAATGAACCGGATTCATCGCCACACTGGAAATTGCCGGCTCCCGCCAGCACTATGGCCCTCTTCGCTATCAACCGAACTCAGGAACCCCGTGCCATGCCCGACGACATCCACTTCTACGAACCCGCCAACGGCCACGGTCTGCCGCATGACCCGTTCAATGCGATCGTCGGCCCGCGTCCCATTGGCTGGATTTCCTCTCAGGATGCCAATGGCCACCTGAACCTTGCGCCTTACAGCTTCTTCAACGCGTTCAACTACATTCCGCCGATCATTGGTTTTTCCAGTGTCGGGCGCAAAGACAGCCTGAACAACATCGAACAGACCGGCGAATTCGCCTGGAACCTGGCGACCCGGCCACTGGCCGAGCGGATGAACCAGAGCAGCGCCATGGTCCCGCCCGACACCAACGAATTCGAACTGGCCGGGCTGACGCCAGTCGCCTCAAAAATCATTCAGGTGCCGCGCGTCGCCGAAAGTCCGGTGTCCTTCGAGTGCAAGGTCACGCAGATCATTCAGTTGCAGCGGGCGAACGGCGAAGTGGTGCCGAGCTGGCTGATTCTGGGCGAAGTGGTGGCCGTGCATATTGCCAAGTGGCTATTGAAGGATGGGGTGTACGACACCGCCGCGGCAGAACCGATTCTGCGCGGCGGCGGGCCAGCGGATTATTTCCAGCTGGGGCCTGAGGCGTTGTTCAAGATGTATCGCCCGGGGGCAGGCAGGTAATTACCAGATCAGGTCGCCGTCTTCGCTGACGCCTTTGAGGCGTGTCAGCTCTAGCGCGGCGGCTTCATCGGCCTCCCGGGCAGTTTTGAAGGTTTGCTCTTCGAGCAGCTTATGAAAGCGCGGTGCACCGGAACCACCGATGGCTTTGGTGGCGATTGCGGCGTGATAACCGCCTTCACGGGGTACTACGGCAGATACGGCTTCGAAGGTTTCAAAGGCTTTGCGTGCCATGTTGCGGATCCTGGCTAATTGAGAGTTGAGCCATTAAACCCTCAACCGGCCAGTTTGTGTACCGGTGCCTGTGGGAGGCTTAGTGCCTGCCCCACCGAGACATCCTTGAAGGTATGGAAATCCAGGCTGTTGACCACCAGGTCCTGCACCAGCTCGGCAAAGATCTGCATGGCCGGGGTGCTGAAGTAAGCGGTCATGGTTTGCTGGTTCATCCAGAAACCAGACACCAGCCACAATTGCGGATCGCATTGCGAATGTTGCAGGGCAAAGTTCAGGCAACCCGGTGCGCTGCGTGACGGCTCGATCAATGCGCTCAGGCGAACGCCGAGCTCCGCTGAACGCCCGACGCGGGCATGGACAAAGGCCATATGACTGACGGGGATCTGCGTAGACATGTTTAACCCTCCCAGGTACTCGAGTGGCAGCCGTGGGACGGGCTGCGACAGGATCCAAGGTTAAGCGCGCCCCTTCCATCGCGGTTAGTCGATTCCTGCCGGCTTGTTGCACAATCCTGCGCGGCGTCTCAAAAACCCTGTAGCAACTGTAAAAGCGATCACGCCGATGAAACACGGCTTTCAAGCAAGTTTTCCCCGGGTTGCGCAGCCATGGAGGCACCGTTAATTCAGGCCATGCAGAATCAGGCAAGCTTGAAGCAGGATGTGTCTACCGCTTTGTCTTGCACAAACTTAAGCTCAGCTCATTAACAACGCCTTGCCGAGGATGCCTTGCATGTCGTCGCTCGATCACTTTCAAGCCCCGCTGGACCCCGACATGGAGAAACAGCGCGCAGAACTGGCCGCTATCATCCGTCGCAATACGATGGAGGATGGCAATTATGCGACTGCCGTCGACTCGCTGTTCATGGCAAAACACAGCAAGTCCCATGACTTTGCCCCGGTGCTGGCGCAACCGGCGTTGTGCATCATGGCGCAGGGGCGCAAAGAGGTCAGGCTGGCCGACGAATACTTCAATTACGATCCGCTGAATTACCTGGTGGTCTCGGTTTCGATGCCGCTGAGCGGGCGGGTGGTGAATGTCACGTCTGAAGAACCGATTCTCTCGGTGCGACTGGACATTGATCCGGCGGAAATCACCGCGCTGATCGCCGACGCCGGCCCCCTCGGCGTCCCCACCCGTCCGACGGGGCGTGGTTTGTACGTCGAACGGCTGGACGCTGCGATGCTCGACGCCGTACTGCGTCTGGCCCGTTTGCTGGAGACGCCAAAAGACATCGCCATGCTCGCGCCGCTGATACGCCGAGAGATTCTCTATCGACTGTTGCGTAGCCAGCAGGGCCATCGGCTGTATGAGATCGCCATCGCCAACAGCCAGAGCCATCGCATCAGCCAGGCGATCAAATGGCTCAACGGTAACTATGAGCAGCCGTTGCGCATCGATGATCTGGCGAAGGAAGTGAACCTGAGCGTGTCGACATTGCATCATCGATTCAAGGCGATGACGGCGATGAGTCCGCTGCAGTATCAGAAGCAGCTGCGCCTGCAAGAGGCGCGGCGGTTGATGCTGGCCGAAGGGCTGGAAGCGTCGGCGGCGGGTTATCGGGTGGGGTATGAAAGCCCGTCGCAATTCAGCCGGGAGTACAGCCGGTTGTTCGGTGCGCCGCCGCTGCGGGATCTGGCGCGGTTGCGGTTGTCGATGTAATC
>DQGF01000403.1:0-226 GCA_003525045.1 Pseudomonas sp.
CGGCAAGCCTGGCTCCTACGAGAGTGAAGCCGATCAGTAAGATACGGGAACGATCAGTGACAAAGGGAAATGTGGCTACAGCACCATCGCCGCCACCCAGCCAAACGCCAGCAGCGGCAGGTTGTAATGCAGGAAGGTGGGAACCACGGTATCCCAGATATGGTGATGCTGGCCGTCGATGTTCAGGCCCGAGGTCGGGCCGAGGGTGGAGTCCGAGGCGGGGGGA
>DQGF01000403.1:547-5963 GCA_003525045.1 Pseudomonas sp.
CCAGGGCGCCGGCCGTACCGACAATGCTGACGATCGCCAGCGGGCTGAAGCCCAGTTGCACGCACAGCGGCACGAAAATCACCGCCAGGATCGGCACGGTGGAAAACGACGAACCGATGCCCATGGTCACCAACAGGCCCACCAGCAACATCAGCAACGCACCAATGGCTTTGCTGTGGCCGATCCACGAGGCCGAGGTTTCGACCAGCGTCTGCACCTGCCCGGTGGCTTTGATCACTTCCCCAAAGCCGGAGGCGGCGATCATGATGAAGCCGATCATCGCCATCATCTTCATGCCTTCGGTAAACAGGTCGTCGGTGTCGCGCCATTTGACGATGCCCGACACAGAGAAAATCAGAAACCCCACCAGCGCGCCGATGATCATCGAGTCCAACAGCAGCTGAATGATGAACGCCGCGGCGATGGCCTGACCGGCCACCATCAGGCTCAGCGGGTTGTACTGCACCGCCACCTGCTCGACCTGTTCGATTTTTTCCAGGTCGTAGACACGCTTCTTGCGGTAGCTGATAAACGCTGCCCCAAGCCCGAAGACCATGCCCAACGCCGGAATGCCCATGGCATGGGTGACGTTGATGCCGCTGATATCGACGCCACTACGGGCAACGTTGGCCAGCAGGATTTCATTAAGGAAGATATTGCCGAAACCCACGGGCAGGAACATGTACGGCGTGATCAGACCGAAGGTAATGACACAGGCGATCAGGCGGCGATCCAGTTGCAGCTTGGTCAGCACATAGAGCAGCGGCGGCACCAGCAGCGGAATAAAGGCGATATGTATCGGCAAGATGTTCTGCGAGGCGATGGCCACCACCCAGAGCAGACCGATCAACAGCCACTTGACCTGACTGCCACCGGTGGCGTGTTGGCGATCAACCATCGCCAGGGCCTTGTCGGCCAGGGCATGGGCCAGGCCGGACTTGGCAATGGCCACCGCGAACGCACCGAGCAAGGCGTACGACAAAGCGACCGTCGCCCCGCCGCCGAGGCCGCTGTTGAACGCTTTGAGCGTCGCGTCGATGCCCAGGCCACCGGTCAAACCACCGACCAGCGCGCCCACGATCAGCGCGATCACCACATGCACGCGGGACAGGCTGAGTACCAGCATGACGCCGACCGCGGCAATTACTGCATTAATCATCAAAACCTCAAGGCAATCGGAATGAGTCCGGCCGGCAGTCTGCGCGAGCCGCCAGCGGATTGAAGAGTGGGTTTTATTAGAGGGCGCGCACTGTGAATGAAGCAGCGGCAAGCTGCAAGCCTGAAGCGGCAAGCTTGTGTGTTTTTCACTTGCAGCTTACAGCTTGAAACTCAAGAAAGCTGTTGTTGTGCCGTTACAGTGCAGAGTCTCAGATAATTATCGAATAAAGGACGTCTCCATGTCGCTCAGACAACTTTCCATTCAATGGAAGATCACCCTGCTCGCCGGGCTGTGCCTGGCCGGTATCGTGACCCTGCTGGTAGGTCTTTCGCTGTATCGCATGGAGCAAAGCTCCGCGCTGGTGAAAGCCTCGAGCATGGAGATGCTCACCGAAGCCGCCCAGGCCCGGATCGAATCCCAGGGTGAAAACCAGGCACTGGTGATTCGCCAGCAATTCATGGACGCCTACCAGTATGGCCACGGCTTCTCCCGCCAGGTGCTGTTCCTGCGCGACCAGGCCGAGAAACGCTTTCTCGACGCCTTCGACCTGCGCGAAGACCTGACCCGCCAGGTCAAGTCGGCGCTGCAAGCCAACCCGGATCTGCTCGGCCTGTCGCTGGTGTTCGAAGCCAACGCGCTGGACGGCAAGGACGATCTGTTTGCCGGCCAGGTGGAGCTGGGCAGCAACGACAAGGGCCGTTTCGCCCTGTATTGGTCGCAACCGACGCCAGGCAAGGTGGCCTCCATGGCGTTGCCTGAAAGCGATATGGCCGACACCAGCAGCGGCCCCAGCGGCGAGCCGGCCAACGCCTGGTTCACCTGCCCGCGCACCACGCTCAAGCCCTGCGTGATCGAGCCCTACTTCTATGTGATCGACGGACAGAAGGTGCTGATGACCAGCATCGTTTTCCCGCTGCTGGTTAACGGCAAGGTTATCGCGTCGCTGTCGGTGGACATCAACCTCAACAGCCTGCAAGCGATCAGCCAGGGCGCCAGCAAGAAGCTGTATGACGGCCAGACCCACGTCAGCATCATCAGCCCGCTCGGATTGCTCGCCGGCTACAGCCCGGACGCCAGCAAACTCAGCCAGCGCCTGGAGGCCGTGGACCCGACCAACGGTGCCGAACTGATCCGCATGCTGACCGCCAGCAGCGAGACCGAAAGCCTGCATAGCAAACAACAGTTGAAAGTGCTGGCGCCGTTCCAGCCGATTCCCGGTGGCAAATCCTGGGGCGTGTTGCTTGAGGTTCCGGAACAGGTGCTGGTCGGCCCTGCCGAAGCCCTGAAGAAACAACTCGACGACAGCAACACCGCCGGCACGCTGGTGGAACTGGGCCTGGGCGCGCTGGCGGCGTTGATCGGCCTGTTGCTGGTGTGGCTGATGGCCCGCAGCGTGACCAAACCGATTCTCGGCGTGGCGCACATGCTCGAAGACATCGCCAGCGGTGAAGGCGATCTGACCCGTCGTCTGGCCTACGACAAACAGGATGAATTGGGCCAGTTGGCCGGCTGGTTCAATCGCTTCCTCGACAAGCTGCAACCGATCATTGCCGAGGTCAAACGCTCGGTACAGGACGCGCGCAGCACGGCGGATCAGTCGTCCGCCATCGCCACCCAGACCAGTGCCGGCATGGAGCAGCAATACCGTCAGGTGGATCAGGTCGCGACCGCCTCCCACGAAATGAGCGCCACCGCCCAGGACGTCGCCCGCAGCGCTGCACAAGCGGCACAGGCAGCGCGGGATGCCGATCACGCCACCCGCCGTGGCCTGACCGTCATCGACCAGACCACCACCAGCATCGACAACCTCGCCGCCGACATGAGCGCGGCCATGGTTCAAGTCGAAGGCCTGGCAGCCAACAGCGAGAAAATCGGTTCGGTGCTGGAAGTGATTCGCGCCATCGCCGAACAGACCAACCTGCTGGCCCTCAACGCCGCGATCGAAGCGGCCCGCGCCGGTGAGGCCGGACGCGGTTTTGCCGTGGTGGCCGATGAAGTGCGCAACCTGGCACGCCGCACCCAGGAGTCAGTCGAAGAAACCCGCCTGGTGATCGAGCAGTTGCAGAGCGGTACCCGGGATGTGGTGGGTTCGATGAGCAATAGCCATCGCCAGGCCCAGGGCAGTGTCGAGCAGGTGGGTCAGGCGGTGACGGCGCTGCGCCAGATCGGCGAAGCGGTGACGGTGATCAGCGACATGAACCTGCAGATTGCCAGTGCCGCGGAAGAGCAAAGCGCCGTGGCCGAAGAGATCAATAACAACGTGGCGACGATTCGGGATGTGACCGAATCGCTGTCGGGCCAGGCCAATGAATCGGCGCGGGTGAGCCAGTCGCTGAACAGCTTGGCGAATCAGCAGCAGAGTTTGATGGATCAGTTTCGCGTTTAACTCAAATTCAGTACCCACTGAAGATCCAATGTGGGAGCGAGCCTGCTCGCGAATGCAGAGTGTCAGGCGACAGATCCGTCGACTGATGCACCGCTTTCGCGAGCAAGCCCGCTCCCACAGGGGATTTGTGATGAATCAGGTTGATGGGTCGCCGCAGGGCAAATGTGGGAGCGGCGTCCTTCAGACCGGGGTCAGCGCTTGGGCAATTCGATCCCCACCTTCAACCCGCCCCACTCGCTCTCCTCCAGCCTCATCACCCCGCCCCACGTATCAACGATGTCACGCACGATCCCCAATCCCAACCCATGCCCATCCATCTGTTCATCAAGCCGCGTACCCCGGCTGAACACCTGATCGCGCCGGTCTTCGGGAATCCCCGGCCCATCGTCTTCCACGCTTAATAGAAACCCTTCAGCGGTTTCGACCACGCTCAACCGAACCTCGGCATCCGCCCACTTGCAGGCGTTGTCCAGCAGGTTGCCGAGCATCTCCAGCAAATCCTCCCGGTCCCACGGCAGTTGCGACCCCTTTGGCGCCACATAGCTGAGACTCAGGTGTTCACCGTGGATCATGTTCAATGTCGCCAGCAGCCCTGGCAGCTCCGCATCGCAATCAAACAGCGCCCCGGGCAGAGCATCGCCGGACAACCGGGCGCGGTTAAGTTCACGATTGAGCCGCTGCTGCACCTGTTCGAGCTGCGCCTGAATCACCTTGCGCAGTTCCGGATGAGCGTCGAGTTTCTCGCTTGAAGCCAGGCTCAACAACACCGCCAGCGGCGTTTTCAAGGCATGCCCGAGGTTGCCCAGGGCATTGCGCGAACGTTTGAGGCTGTCTTCGGTGTGGGCCAGCAAATGGTTGATCTGCGCCACCAACGGCTCTAGCTCAATCGGCACCTGATCATCGAGTTGCGAGCGCTGTCCCTGCTGCAACTGGGCGATTTGCTCGCGAGCCTTTTCCAGCGGACGCAACGCACGGCGCACGGTGATCCGCTGCAACAATAAAATCAGCAGCAACCCCGCCAGGCCCAGGCCGAGACCGACCTGTTGCATGCGCAAAAAGCTCTCGCGCACCGGGGTGTAGTCCTGAGCGACACTGATGGAAATCGATTGGCCCAGGCGCCGATAGTCCGAGCGCAATATCAGCAGCTGCTGCCCTTCCGGGCCCAGTTGCAGGTTGCTGTGCAGGCCGGGATGGTCCAGGCGCGGCAGTTCCTGATCCCATAGCGAACGGGAGCGCCAATGGCTATCGACAAAGTCGATACGGAAATAATGCCCGGAAAACGGTCGCTGATAGGCCGGCGACAGGTGTCGCTCATCCAGCTGCAACCCCTGCGGCCCGCGCACCAGTGCCACCAACAGGCTTTCACTGTCGTTGCGCAGGCCGGCCTCGAGGTAGCGCTGCAACCCCATTTCGAACAGCCACAGACTGGTCTGCGCCAGCACCAGGCCGACGATCACCATCACGCTGATCAGGCCCAGGCTCAAGCGGCGCTGGATCGACCTCACCGGGCTTGCCCGCCGAACAGGTAACCCTGGCCGCGACGGGTTTCGATCACGCTACGACCGAGTTTGCGTCGCAGGTGGTTGACGTGGACTTCCAGCACATTGGAATCGCGCTCGGTTTCACCGTCGTAGAGGTGTTCGGCGAGGTGGCTTTTGGACAGGATCTGTTCGGGGTGCAGCATGAAGTAGCGCAGCAGGCGGAACTCAGCCGCGGTGAGCTGAATGTCGGCGCCCTCGCGGGTCACGCACTGACGCCCTTCATCCAGATGCAAACCCGCCGCCTTGAGCGTCGGCTGGTTGGCCTGGCCGTGGGAGCGGCGTAACAGCGCCTGGACCCGCAGGTGCAATTCTTCAGGATGGAAAGGTTTG
>DQGF01000403.1:6260-7339 GCA_003525045.1 Pseudomonas sp.
GGCTTGGTCAGGTAATCGTCGGCGCCAGCCTTGAGGCCTTCGATGCGTTCGGCCCAGGAGCCGCGGGCCGTGAGGATCAGCACCGGTGTGGCCAGGCCGCCGGCCCGCCATTGAGTCAGCACTTCAAGTCCCGGCAGCCCTGGCAGGCCGAGGTCGAGGATAATCAGGTCATAAGGCTCGCTGCTGCCCTGATACACCGCATCGCGACCGTCCGCCAGCCAGTCCACGGCATAGCCTTGGCGGTAGAGGCCGGCCATCAGTTCGTCGGCCAGGGGTACGTGGTCTTCCACCAGCAGCAAACGCATCGGTCAATCTTCCTTGTCTTTCAATAACTGGCCAGTGGTGGCATCGAGGTCCAACTCACGGACCACGCCTTCGGTGGTCAGCAGCTCGACTTCATAAATGTAGACGTCGTGCTTTTCCTCGAGCTCGGCTTCCAGCAGTTTGGCCCCGGGATAACGGTCCAGCGCCTGCTGCAACAACTGCTCCAGCGGCAGAATCACCCCTTGCTGACGCAGGCGCAGGGCTTCGTCCTGATCCAGGTCTCGGGCGATCGCCATCGAGCAAAAAACCAGAAGCGCCAGGCCCAGACGGCTGCTGGCGCGCCGATGTGTAAAACAAAGCACCTTCATTACGTATCCTGATGATCCTTGAGCACCTGCCCGCTGACAGCGTCCAGTTCCAGGTCCCACTCAATGCCTTGTGGATCGCGCAGTTCCACCTGATAGATGTACTTGCCGTACTCTTCTTCCAGTTCGGTTTCGGTGATGGTGGAGCCCGGGTGTTTGGTCAATGCGGTGGCGTTGAGCTTCTCGAAAGAGACAATGGTACCAGCGTCGCGCAGTCTCAGGGCTTCATCGGGGCCCAGGTCGCGAGCTTGGGCGATGCCGGCAGTCATGGTGATGAGGGTGGCGGTCAACAGGGCAGTCAAAGTTTTCATGGGTGTCTCCGTATTTTTTCATGTGCTGCTTACGGGGGCCACTTTAGCGATTCGAACTTAATTGAAACTGAATTGCCATCATTGGGGCTGGCACCACGATATCGCAGACGTGCCCCGCCCCTGTAGGAGCGAGCTTGCT
>DQGF01000403.1:7649-7833 GCA_003525045.1 Pseudomonas sp.
CGATGGTCGTTAACGATAACGCGGGGTGCCTGAAACAACGCGGCGCCGTACCGTTCTTCGTCGGCACGCTGCCCGGTGCAGCTGGTGGCCCCAAGGCGCTGGGCATTCAAGGTCTGGACCTGGCGCTGTTCGGTGAATGGCCAACGGTCGCCTGGGTGAGCGCTTGCTGACCCTTTAGTCAGTG
>DQGF01000220.1 GCA_003525045.1 Pseudomonas sp.
CCAAAAGTCTTCAGCCAGGGCCTGGACAAGGTCATCGGCCAGGTCCTGCCGCTGGCGCGCACCGCCAAGGGTGATCAATGGCAAAGCGGTCGCTGGTATCTGCGTGAAGAGCACTGCCGGTTGGTGCCCGGGGATTCGCCGCTGGGCTATCGCTTGCCGCTCGGCTCGCAGCCTTGGGTGAAAGCGGCGGAATATCCGTTTATCCATCCTACTGATCCCAATCAGGATTTCCCGCCACTGCCGGACACCGCGCAATTGCAGAGTCATGGGGACCCTGCCGTTGCTGACGAGCGTGCTCCGAAGATCGACGAATCCGCCGACTGGCTGACCCGCACGGCGTTCTGCGCCGAGGCGAGGGAAGGCCGGTTGTACCTGTTCATGCCGCCGCTGGAGCGGGTCGAGGATTATCTGGAACTGGTCAGTGCCATTGAGGCTACCGCTGAAGAATTGCATTGCCCGGTGTTGCTGGAAGGCTATGAGCCACCTGGTGATCCGCGCCTGAGCAACTTCCGGATTACCCCAGACCCAGGCGTGATCGAGGTCAACGTACAACCGTCCGCAACCTGGGATGAGCTGGTCGAGCGCACCGAATTCCTTTACGAAGAGGCGCGCCAGACCCGATTGACCACAGAGAAATTCATGATCGATGGCCGGCACACCGGCACCGGCGGCGGTAACCATTTCGTACTGGGTGGCGCGACACCGGCTGACTCACCGTTTCTGCGCCGTCCCGATTTGCTGCGCAGCCTGATTAGTTACTGGCATAACCACCCGTCCTTGTCCTACCTGTTTTCCGGACTGTTCATCGGCCCGACTTCGCAAGCGCCGCGAGTCGATGAAGCACGCAACGATGCTTTGTACGAGCTGGAAATTGCCTTTGCCCAAATGCCCGAGCCAGGTGAGGAATGTGCGCCCTGGCTGGTGGATCGGCTGTTGCGCAACCTACTGATCGACGTCACCGGCAACACCCACCGCGCCGAGTTTTGCATCGATAAACTCTATTCGCCGGACGGTGCTACCGGTCGCCTTGGACTACTTGAGTTGCGAGCGTTTGAAATGCCGCCCCACGCGCGCATGAGCCTGGCTCAGCAGTTGCTGCTGCGGGCGCTGGTCGCACGGTTCTGGCGCGAGCCTTATGCACCACCAAAGCTGGCGCGCTGGGGCACTGAGTTGCACGACCGGTTTCTGTTGCCGCACTTTATCGAGCAGGATTTCGCCGACGTCATCGTTGATCTCAACGCCGCCGGCTATCCGGTGCGGGCCGAGTGGTTTGCAGCCCATCGGGAATTCCGTTTTCCGAAGGTGGGCGATTACGCGGTCAGCGGTATCGAGCTGGAAGTGCGTCAGGCACTTGAGCCCTGGCATGTGCTGGGCGAGGAAGGCGCGGTCGGTGGCACGGTGCGTTACGTGGATTCGTCCCTGGAGCGTTTGCAAGTCAAACTCAGCGGATTGCCGCCGCAACGCTATTTGCTGACCTGTAACGGCATTCCTGTGCCGTTGCAACCTACCGGTCGGGTGGGCGAGTTTGTGGCAGGCGTGCGTTTCCGCGCCTGGCAACCGGCCAACTGCCTGCAACCCACCATTCCGGTTCATGCGCCGCTGGTGTTCGATTTGCTCGACACCTGGATGCAGCGCTCCCTGGGTGGCTGTCAGTACCACGTCGCCCATCCGGGCGGGCGCAACTACGACAGTCTGCCGGTGAATGCCAATGAGGCCGAGAGCCGACGGATGGCGCGATTCTTCCGCGTCGGACACACCCCTGGAAAACTTCCGGTACCGGCTGTGGAAATCAATGACGAGTTACCGATGACGCTCGATTTGCGACGTTTCTAAACCGTACGCGACGCTCGGATTTTTCGTATATCCGGGCGTCATGAGCCTGCGTTAGTCTGACCGTTCCTTGCTGTCCGCCGAGCTTTCCATGCCTGACCTGCTTGACCGCTACCCGCTGACGGCGGGCACCTATCATGAACTGCTCGACGACAGCGGCGCGGTGCGCCCGCACTGGCGTCGGTTGTTCGACCAGTTGCAACGCAGCACGCCAGCGCAGTTGGTGCAGCGTCAGGCACTGTTGACCCGGCAAATCCAGGAAAATGGCGTGACCTATAACGTCTACGCCGACCCCAAGGGTGCCGATCGGCCGTGGGAGCTGGACCTGCTGCCCCATGTCATTGCTGCTGATGAGTGGGAGCAGTTGTCGGCCGGGATCGCCCAGCGGGCTCGATTGCTCAATGCCGTGCTGGCGGACCTGTACGGTCCACAACGGTTGATCGCCGAAGGCCTGTTACCCGCCGAGTTGGTATTCGGCCACAACAACTTCCTCTGGCCCTGTCAGGGTATCTCGCCGCCCGATGGGGCCTTTCTGCATCTGTACGCGGTGGATCTGGCGCGCACCCCCGATGGGAGCTGGTGGGTGACGGCGGATCGGACCCAGGCGCCGTCCGGGGCTGGTTATGCCCTGGAAAACCGCACCATCGTGTCCCGGGCCTTTCCCGACCTGTACCGCGATATGAAAGTGCAGCACCTGGCCGGGTTCTTCCGCACGCTTCAGGAAACCCTGGCCCGTCAGGCGCCCAGCGATGACGAAGCGCCGCTGATCGTGTTGCTCACGCCGGGTCGTTTCAATGAAAGCTATTTCGAACATTTGTATCTGGCGCGCCAGCTCGGTTATCCACTGGTGGAGGGCGGCGATCTGACCGTGCGCAATGCCACGGTCTACCTGAAAACCTTGAGCGGCCTGCGCCGGGTCCACGCGATCATGCGCCGACTCGACGATGACTTCTGCGATCCGCTGGAATTGCGTACCGACTCGGCGCTTGGCGTGCCAGGCCTGCTCGAAGCCGTGCGGCAAGGGCGAGTGCTGGTGGCCAACGCCCTCGGCAGTGGTGTGCTGGAGTCGCCGGGACTGTTGGGCTTTTTACCGAAAATCAATCAATTCCTGTTCGGCGAAGCACTGATCCTGCCCGCCATCGCCACTTGGTGGTGCGGCGAAGCGCCAGTGCTGGCTCAAGCCCTGGAAAAATTGCCGGAACTGCTGATCAAACCGGCCTTTGCGTCCCAGAGCTTCGCACCTGTGTTTGGCCGTGACTTGAGTGAAAAACAGCGCCAGGACCTGGCTGAGCGCATGCAGGCCCGGCCTTACGCCTATGTGGCGCAAGAACTGGCGCAGCTTTCTCAAGCCCCCGTCTGGCAGCCTGAAGACGGGCAGCTGCAACCGCGGGCCATTGGCATGCGCGTCTATGCAGTGGCCAGCCGCAATGGTTATCGGGTGCTGACCGGTGGCCTGACCCGGGTGGCCGCCGAAGCCGACGCCGAAGTGGTGTCGATGCAGCGCGGCGGTGCGAGCAAGGACACCTGGGTGCTTGGGGATCGCCCACCGAGCGGCGAGCAGTGGAAAACCCAACGCAACATTGGCGTGCGCGATCTGGTGCGGCGTGATCCGTATCTGCCGTCACGGGTGGTGGAAAACCTGTTCTGGTTCGGCCGTTACTGCGAGCGCTGCGACGACAGTGCACGATTGCTGCGGATCATGCTGGCGCGCTATGTCGACGGTGACGATCCTCAGGCCTTGCAGGCGGCCGTTAAACTCGGCGAACGCCTGAATCTTTTGCCGGATGAAGGCGAGTTGCCGGAGCGCTTGTTAGCCGCGCTGCTGGGCGATGACTGGCCGTTCAGCCTGCGCTCCAACCTGCAGCGTTTGCAGTGGGCGGCCTCGCAGGTGCGCGGCAAGCTCTCGCGGGAAAACTGGCAGGCGTTGGTGGAGTTGCAGCGCGAAGCCATGGAGCTGGAAACCGAAGAACCAGACTTCGGCGAATTGCTGGATTTCCTCAACCGTCTGGTGATGTCCCTGGCGGCGTTGTCCGGTTTCGCTCTCGACGACATGACCCGGGACGAAGGCTGGCGCTTTCTGATGATCGGCCGACGGATCGAGCGCCTGCAATTTCTCAGCGCCAGCCTCGCAGCATTTCTGCGCGGTGCTGGCGCCTTCGACCAGGCCGGACTGGAATGGCTGCTGGAACTGGGGAACAGCAGCATCACCTACCGTTCGCGCTATCTGGCGGTAGCACAACTGATCCCGGTGCTCGATCTGTTGCTGCTCGACGAGCAGAACCCCCATGCCGTGCTGTTTCAGTTGAAGCTGGTAACCCGCACCCTCAAACGCTTGAACGACGATTTTGGTGTACCGCGCGAAGCGGGTTTGCCGCCGTTGGTGGAACGACTGGCGCGAATCGATCTGGGCTGTCTGGAAAACCCGCTGTTTGGCGAGGCCAGTGTTCGCGCCGCCATCGAGGGTCTGGCCGACCTGCTCCAAGAGATCGCCGATGCCAGCGGGCAAGTGTCGGATCGCCTGGCCTTGCGCCATTTCGCCCATGTCGATGATGTCAGCCAGCGCACGGTGTCCGTCTGATGAGTGCCCATTACCAGATTTTCCACGACACCCATTACCACTACGACAGCCCGGTGTCCCTGGCCCAGCAACTGGCGCACCTGTGGCCGCGGCCCTGTGCCTGGCAACGCTGCACCGAGCAGCAATTGCAGATCAGTCCAGACCCGACCTCGCGCCGGGACGAACTGGATGTGTTCGGCAATCCACTGACCCGGCTGGCGTTCGAGCGGCCCCACGATGAATTGCTGGTCAATGCCCGGCTTACTGTCGAAGTGTTGGCCCGGCCAGCGCTGGATTTCAATCGGTCACCGGCCTGGGAAGAAACCCGCAACGCGTTGACCTATAGCAGTCAGCCGCTTTCAACTGAGTTGCTGGAGGCCTGCCGTTACCGGTTCGAATCGCCCTATGTGCATTTGAAGCGCAACTTCGTCGAGTTTTCGCAAAGCTGCTTTCCGGCGGGGCGAGCGCTGCTTTTGGGTGTCCAGGCATTGATGGAAAAAATCTTCAATGAGTTCACCTTCGATGCCGAAGCGACCCAGGTGGCGACACCTTTGGTGGAAGTGCTGGAGCGTCGGCGCGGTGTTTGTCAGGATTTCGCGCACTTGATGCTCGCCTGCGTACGCTCCCGCGGGCTGGCGGCGCGGTACGTCAGCGGATATTTGCTGACCCAACCACCGCCCGGGCAACCACGATTGATCGGTGCCGATGCATCCCATGCCTGGGTCTCGGTATTTTGCCCGGTGCTTGGCTGGGTCGATTTCGATCCGACCAACAACGTGCAACCGGCACTGGAACACATCACCCTGGCCTGGGGCAGGGATTTCTCCGATGTTTCGCCGTTGCGTGGGGTGATTCTGGGCGGCGGCAATCATGACCCCGAGGTTCGGGTCACCGTGATGCCGCTGGAATAACAAAGATCCCCTGTAGGAGCGAGCTTGC
>DQGF01000118.1:0-1621 GCA_003525045.1 Pseudomonas sp.
GGAGTGGGTATTTTCGACTCACTTGCGCCGCGCAAAAGTGCGGGTGCGCAAACGCTGAAGAGGTGGGTCGATTATCTTTCGAAGGCTATTTATGTCCGATTCGTCTTTGGATTAAACCTGCGGGCTGTTTTTCAGTCCTAGAGTTCATGGCAGGCCGGTTCTGGCCTAACGTTTCACACGTGCGTCGCAGTCAGGGCGCTCAGTCGTATCAGGAGCCCTGTGCAATGACGCGCACTCGTAAAATTCTTGCCTGGACCTTCGCCAGCCTTATTGTCTTGCTGGCCGTACTGGTTCTGATCATCGTGTTCTTCGATTGGAACCGGATCAAACCACCGCTCAACGCCAAAGTCTCCGAGGAGCTGCACCGTCCGTTTGCTATCAATGGCAACCTGGCGGTCATCTGGCAGCGCGAACTCGACGAAGGGGGCTGGCGGGCCTGGGTGCCATGGCCACACGTGGTGGCGGAAGACCTCAGCCTGGGTAACCCGGACTGGTCGAAAAAACCGCAGATGGTCACTCTCAAACGCGTCGAACTGCGCCTCTCACCGCTGGCCTTGCTGGCGCAGCGCGTGGTGATCCCGCGCATCGACCTCACCGAACCCAATGCCGACCTGCAGCGTCTGGCTGACGGTCGCGCCAACTGGACCTTCAAATTCGATCCCAAGGATCCGGACGCCGAGCCTTCGAATTGGGTGGTGGATATAGGCGCGATCGGCTTCGACAAGGGCCACGTCACCCTGGACGACCAGAGCCTGAAGACTCAGCTCGACCTGATCATCGACCCGCTGGGCAAACCAATCCCGTTCAGCGATATCGTCGGCGACAAAGCGGCAAAAACCGCGCAAGAGAAGGGCGCCACGCCTCAGGATTACGCGTTCGCCCTGAAAGTCAAAGGCCAATACCACGACCAGAAACTTGCAGGCGAAGGCAAGATTGGCGGCCTGCTGGCCTTGCAGGATGCGGCCAGGCCGTTTCCGCTCCAGGCCCAGTTCAAGATCGCGGACACCAGTGTCGAACTGGCCGGCACCCTGACCGAGCCGCTGAACCTCGGTGCATTGGACTTGCGGCTGAAACTGGCTGGCACCAGCCTCGGCAATCTCTACCCCTTGACCGGCGTAACGCTGCCGGATACACCACCCTATGCCACCGACGGTCACTTGATCGCCAAGCTGCATGAGCCCGGTGGCGCAGTGTTCCGCTACGAAGAGTTCAACGGCAAGATCGGCGCGAGCGACATCCATGGCAGCCTGGCCTACGTCGCCAGCCAGCCACGGCCGAAACTCAGCGGCTCGCTGGTGTCCAATCAACTGCTGTTTGCCGACCTTGCGCCATTGATCGGTGCCGACTCCAACGCCAAGCAAAAAGCCCGTGGCGGTGAAAGCAAGCAACCGGCGGATAAAGTGTTGCCGGTCGAAGAGTTCAAGACCGAGCGCTGGCGCGATATGGATGCCGACGTCGAATTCACCGGCAATCGCATCGTCCACAGCGAAACACTGCCGTTCACCGACCTTTATACCCATTTGGTACTGACTGACGGTGTGCTCAGCCTGGAGCCGCTGCGTTTCGGTGTGGCGGGTGGCAAACTGGATGCGCAGATTCGCCTGAACGGTCACACCGAGCC
>DQGF01000118.1:1921-15232 GCA_003525045.1 Pseudomonas sp.
TGCCTGAACGGTCACACCGAGCCGCTGGAAGGTCGGGCTCAGCTCACTGCGCGCGGATTCAAGCTCAAGCAGCTGTTCCCGACTTTCGAGCCAATGAAAACCAGTTTCGGCGAACTCAATGGCGATGCCGACATCACCGGTCGCGGCAACTCGGTGGCCAAATTGCTGGGCACCGCCAATGGCAACCTGAAGATGCTGATCAATGACGGCGCCATCAGTCGCGAGTTGATGGAACTGGCCGGGCTGAACGTCGGCAACTATGTGGTCGGCAAGATCTTTGGCGACAAGGAAGTGAAGATCAACTGCGCTGCCGCCGACTTCGACATCAAGACCGGTCTGGCGACCACGCGGCTGTTCGTCTTCGATACCGAGAATGCCATCATCTATATCGATGGCACGGCGAATATGGCGACCGAGCAGTTGGACCTGACCATCTCCCCGGAATCCAAGGGCTGGCGTTTGATCTCGTTGCGTTCGCCGCTGTACGTACGGGGCAAGTTCATCAAGCCGGACGCCGGTGTGAAAGCCGTGCCGCTGTTGCTGCGTGGGGCCGGGATGGTTGCGCTGGGTGTAATAGCCGCGCCAGCGGCGGGGCTGCTGGCGTTGGTGGCGCCGAGCGGGGGCGAGCCGAATCAGTGTGCGCCGTTGCTGGAGCAGATGAAGGCGGGTAAGGCGCCCAAGACCGTTAAAGACTGATAGGGGCAAAGCGCTCTCGGACTAAAAATCCGAGAGCATTTGGGTAGCTGGATCCCATTGGCTACTCAGTCTGGAAGTGGTTCATGGATATGAATCAATTCGGTTTTAATTTTACTATTTGTTTTTTCATCGATGGCTTTTCTGAAATTGCCGTAGTTAGATTCATTCAGTAAGCTCAAATTCACCATGATGTTGTCTTTGTTGTCTTCGGATGGTCTCAATTTAGTCTGGTCTAAAATATCGATTCCAATCCGGCTCGAAGTATGGGCGAGGACTTGTATTGTCACGGCGACTTTATCTTTACGAACAATTGTCACAACCGCCGCGATGTTCGATAAACTTGTTTTTGTGGGGAGGAATTGATCGTCGTCATTGTCGTTGTTCGCTGCAGGCGAGTTGGCTTGAAGTCTTTTGATGAAAGAGCCGATGGCTTCTGATTCATTGGAAAGTTCGGCTAACCGTGAAAACGCATCGGCGAGCGATTGTCTTTCATCATCTGAAATTAACTTCGCTGTGCGGTCCGTTATGATCCTTAGCAGGCTATTGGGGGCGAAATTAACACGTTCAAGGCTATTGCTCTCCTGGACCCAGGCTAGGTTTCCTAGCATGTTGGTGTACTTTGACCAGTAAAGTTCTCGATGGTTGCCAGATTTTGCAGCCAGAAGCTGGCCGTACAAACTGGAATGCAACAAATCTCTTTTAAAGTCGTCAGAGTGTGAACCGCAAAATATTGTTATGTTTCCCGCGACGAGATATAGATCGTATGATGTATTTTTCATAAGTGCTCTGAATTGAACTGAATTCATAGGTGAGAGAAATCGACCATCTTCACTCGATTTCTCTCTGGCTTAAACCTGTTAGAGATCCAGGTCCGGAAGGTCGAGAATGAACTTTTCAGCAGACGCCAGATACTTCTTGCGAAGCGAGTCGCGCACTCCCCCGAATATCGAATTATCTAAATAAATGCGCGAACTAGCCGATTTAATGGTCGTGGATTGGCGTGTTGTTTTCCAAAACAGGAACCCGGTATTTCTTTCTCGAGCGTCGAGCGACACGAAGTTAATAATCATGTTCGCTTGCCCACTGCTGTCTACCCAGACGGGTGCGAAGTCGTATTTTCCTTCTCTGCCAAGTACCTTTTCGCTCTCTAAAATCGGGATGGCTTGCTGATTGCCTTTAACCGCATCTACAGCCTTTTTACCAACATTTGCCAGCATTTGAGCATTGCTGCCGATCAGTCCTATCGCCAAGTCCAAGGCAATCTGGTCCATAGTGACACCGATTTTGCTAATGCTGATGTCCTTATAAATTCCGCCATTATTAACCCAGCCAAACTTATTCAATCCGCTTAGATAATATTGGTACCATTCAGCTAATTGTGTTTGCTCCGGAAATTTTTTTGTAGCGGCGTTATGCATAACTAATTTGCATAGATTCACATCGGAAATTATTTCTTCTGAAACGCCTGGAAGAAAGGTGTTTAGTGTTTCGGGCATGACGCTTGCGGTTGGCTTGTTGACGTCGTGCGGAGGTTGTACCTGTTGGTTTGCAAAGGTGCGTATGGTTTTGTTCGGTAATGTCGCGAGGGCGTCGACAAATTCAAGTCGTGGTTCCATGTGCATGAAAGTATTCCTTTACTTATAGTGTTTGAACAACCGATGGGTTGTGGCTGTAAGACTAAGTCAGTGGGGGGATAAGTCTATAGGAAGGGTGTTGCTAAAGATTTCTATAGTTCCTGCTGTGTATTAAAGCCTTATCGCGCAATTAGCGCGATAAGGCTGTTGCTTGTGCCTATAAGTCTTTCAGAATATCGGCCATGTCATCCGCATGCTCTTCTTCCTGAGCCAGGATATCTTCGAAGATGCGCCGGGTGGTCGGGTCTTGTTCGCCGATGTACTGAATGATCTCGCGGTAGCTGTCGATGGCGATGCGCTCGGCGACCAGGTCTTCGTAGACCATTTCTTTGAGCGAATTGCCGGCCACGTATTGGGCGTGGGAGTTTTTCGACAGCAGGTCAGGGTTGAACTCGGGTTCACCCCCCAGTTGCACGATGCGCTCGGCCAGGCGGTCGGCGTGTTGGGCTTCCTGGGTCGCGTGCTCGAGGAATTCGTCGGCCGCGACCTGGGCTTTCAGACCGCTGGCCATGAAGTAATGGCGCTTGTAGCGCAACACGCAGACCAGTTCGGTGGCCAGCGACTCGTTGAGCAGGCGCAGTACTTCCTCGCGGTCGGCGCTGTAGCTTTCGGTCACTGCGCCGTTCTCGACGTTCTTGCGGGCACGTTCGCGCAGGGTGGTTACATCAGACAAATGCATGTCGCTCATCTCGATCTCCTGGAGGCTAATCCGGTTTGCGTCACGGATCTAGGACGTGATCGCTACTTAAGGTGTGAGTGATGGGCGCGGCGAAAAGTTTTATACAAATGATCAATCGCAAAAGATCGAAGCCTGCGGCAGCTTCTACAGGGAAATGCGTTCACCGATAGGCGCGTGCGATCTTGCGGGCGTGGTGGGGTTGAAGCAGGACGGATGTCATAGACTGGTCGTCGAGTTGTCATCTTCGATGTCGAAGCTTGGCGGATGTCTTGCATCTCGCCTTGCTTCATCTCACCGATCACAAGGATGTTTACCCATGTCGCAAGGTTGTGCCACGCGTTATCCGCTGGTCCTGGTCCCAGGAATGCTCGGGTTTATCCGTCTACTGCTCTATCCGTACTGGTACGGGATCATCTCGGTGCTGCGCCGGGGTGGGGCAACGGTGATTGCGGTGCAGGTTTCGCCGCTCAACTCAACCGAGGTCCGCGGAGAGCAACTGCTGGCGCGGATCGAGGAGATTCTGCGGGAAACCGGGGCCGAGAAGGTCAATCTGATCGGCCATAGCCAGGGCTCGCTCACCGCCCGTTATGCCGCCGCCAATCGCCCGGATCGGGTCGCCTCGGTCACGTCGGTGGCCGGGCCCAATCACGGTTCGGAGCTGGCGGATTACCTGCACAAACACTACCCGGCAGACAGCATCAAAGGCTGGCTGCTCAGTGTATTGCTGCGGTTGATCGGCGCGTTGATGAGCCTGCTGGAAACCGGCTATCGCGGGCCGAAACTGCCAGTGGATATCCCGGCCTCGCATCAATCGTTGACCACTGCAGGTGTGGCGCTGTTCAATCAGCGTTATCCGCAGGGGCTGCCGCATACCTGGGGCGGTCACGGGCCGGAAGAGGTCAACGGCGTGCGCTATTACTCATGGTCCGGGACCTTGCAGCCGGGCAAGACCGATAGCGGACGCAATCTGTTTGACGGTACCAATCGAAGTTGCCGGTTGTTTGCCAGGACCTTCGTGCGCGAAGTCGGGCAGTGCGACGGGATGGTCGGGCGTTACAGCTCGCATCTCGGGACGGTGATTGGTGATGAATACCCGCTGGATCACTTCGACATCGTCAATCAATCGCTGGGATTGGTGGGCAAGGGGGCGGAGCCGGTTCGGTTGTTTGTCGAGCATGCGGCGCGATTGAAGGCGGCCGGGGTTTAGCAGGTCGACCGAGTCATCGTTTTTCGCGAGCAGGCTCGCTCCCACAGGGGAATGCGATCAACTGTGGGAGCCTGCTCGCAAATGACGTCAGATCAGGCGGCGCAAGCTCTACGGCCCAACACGGTGGTCCAACGCTCCGAAAGAATCACCCCGCCCAAGGTCAACACCCCACCCACCAGGTGATACATCGCCAATTGCTCGTGCAGCACCACCGCCGCAATCAACGCCGTAATCAACGGCAGCAGATTGAAAAACAGCGTGGTCCGGCTCGGTCCCAGGCGCACCACGGCCTGCATCCACGCCAGCGGCGCAATCATTGAGGCGAGCAGGCAGGCGTACAACACCAGCGGGATGTTCTGCACTGTCACGCCGATTTTCGGCGAGGCAAGGAACAGCGGAAACAGCACCACCACTGCCACCAGTACCTGCAAATACAGCAACACCAGCGGCGGCAGGCGCAATTGCCACTTTTTCAGCAGGGTGCTGTAGATCGCATAGGCCAGGGTGGCGATCAGCATCATCGCGTCGCCCAGGTTCACGCCGTGCTCCAGTAATGCCCCCAGGCTGCCGGAAGAAACGACCACCAGGACCCCGGTAAATGACAGCACCGCGCCGGCCAATGCGCCGGCGGTCAGGCGCTGGCCGAGACTGACGATCGCCATGGCCAGCGACATCAGTGGCATCAAGGACAAGATGATCCCCATGTTGGTGGCCGTGGTCAGCGTCGCGGCGAAGTACGCCAGGCTCTGATAAACCGCCATGCCCAACACACCGAGGATAAAAATTTTGCCCAGGTTCGGACGGATCGCCGGCCAATGGGCGATTACCGGTTTGAGCATGAATGGCGTGAACAGCAATCCGGCCAGTAGCCAGCGGTAAAAACCGATCTCGGCAGGGAAGATCACCCCGGCTGACATTTTGGTGATCACGGTGTTGCCGGCCCAGATGAAAATGGCCAGCAGGGGATAAGCGTATTGCATCAGGAAAAACCAGAACGTTAATGAGGGGTGATTATCGCCTGTCTGGATGCAAGCCTATACTTCGACCCAGACAACCCGCCCCTGATTCCGGACAGTATGAACAGCAAACACATCGACCTGCTGGATTTCAGCGAACTGCCGGCTCCGGTGTACTTCCGTTATGCGGATTACAACAGCCACGAATACGCCTCGGCCCACCGTCACCCCTGGGGCACTCTCGAGTATTCGGCCAATGGCGTCATGCATATGGAAATCGGCGGCACCCGCTTCATGTCACCGCCGCAATACGCGGTGTGGGTTCCACCGCAGATCGAGCACAGTTTCTACAGCAACCAGCCGATCAACTACCGCGCGGTCTGTCTGGCACCCATGCTGTGCCGTGATCTGCCTCAGCAGGCCTGCACGCTGGCGATCAGCGATATTGTGAAAGCGATACTCAAGGCCAAAGTCGCCTGAGCCCCCGACAAAGGTCGACCCACACAATTCCTAGTGCTGACATCGGAACGCTGGCAGACTGCCAATCCTTTTACGCCGTTCGTTTTGAGGCTGTATGCCAACGTTTTCTCAACGCCAAGTCTTGCTGATAATCAGTTGGGTCATCATCTTTGGTGGTTTACTGCTGGTGATCCCGTTGCGACTGCTGCCCAGCCTGTTGGCCGGGTTATTGGTGTTCGAACTGGTCAACATGCTTACCCCGCAATTGCAGCGGCTGATCGAAGGTCGGCGTGCGCGCTGGCTGGCGGTGGCGTTGCTGGGCACATTAGTGGTGAGTGTGCTGGCGTTGATCTTTGCCGGCGCCATCAGCTTTCTGCTGCACGAGGCAGAAAACCCCGGCGCTTCCCTCGATAAATTCATGGGCGTGGTCGACCGGGCGCGCGGGCAACTGCCGCCGTTCATCGACGCCTATCTGCCTGCCAGTGCTGCCGAATTCCGCGTGGCGATCGGCGAGTGGATGACCAAGCACCTGAGTGACTTGCAACTGGTGGGTAAGGACGCGGCGCACATGTTCGTGACGCTGCTGATCGGCATGGTGCTGGGGGCGATCATTGCCTTGCAGCGGGTGCCGGACGTGACCAAACGCAAGCCTCTGGCTGCCGCACTGTTCGATCGTTTGCATCTGCTGGTCCAGGCTTTTCGTAACATCGTGTTCGCCCAGATCAAGATTTCCCTGCTGAACACCTTATTCACCGGGATTTTCCTGGCGGTGGTCCTGCCGATGTTCGGCATCAAACTGCCGCTGACCAAGACCCTGATCGTGCTGACCTTCCTGCTCGGCTTGTTGCCGGTCATTGGCAACCTGATGTCGAATACCCTGATCACCATCGTCGGTTTGTCGCTGTCGATCTGGGTGGCGGTTGCGGCACTGGGTTACCTGATTGTTATCCACAAGCTCGAATATTTCCTCAACGCGCGCATCGTCGGCGGGCAGATCAGCGCCAAGTCGTGGGAGTTGCTGCTGGCAATGCTGGTGTTCGAGGCCGCATTCGGCCTGCCGGGGGTAGTGGCGGGGCCGATTTATTATGCGTACCTGAAGAGTGAGTTGAAGCAGGTGGGGATGGTTTGATCAGGTAGATGTACATTGCCTGGTCTGAGGCCTTCGCGGGCAAGCCTCGCTCCTACAGGGAATCTCAATCCGTAGGAGCGAGGCTTGCCCGCGAAGGGCGCGCCGCGAAATCAGGTCAATCCATCGTGCCGTAACGCTTCATGGCCTCAATCGCCAACCCACTACCGATGCTACCGAAGATATTGCCTTCCACATGCCGCGCCTTTGGCAACATCGCCGAAACACTGTTGCGCAACGCCGGAATCCCACTCGAACCGCCGGTGAAGAACACCGTGTCCACCTGATCGACCCGCACATTGGCATCGTTGAGCAACTGCGTGACGCTGTTGCGCACGCGTTCCAGCAGGTTGTCGATAGCCGATTCGAACAGCGCCCGGCTCAGTTCCACGCTCAGTCCCGGCTCGATACGGTCCAGCGGCACATGGCGGCTGTCGGCGTGGGTCAGCTGTATCTTGGTTTCTTCCACCTCCATGGCCAACCAATGCCCGGCGCGCTGGTCGATCAGCTTGAACAGACGGTCGATGCCGCCGGTGTCTTCGATGTCGTAACGCATGCTGCCCAGGGCCAGGGTCGACTTCTGCGAGTACACCGAGTTGATGGTGTGCCAGGTCGCGAGGTTCATGTGGTGGCTGGTCGGCATGTAGGCGCCGCTCTTCATGCGGCTGCCATAACCAAAGAGCGGCATCAGGCCCTGCAGGCTCAGTTGCTTGTCGAAATCGGTTCCGCCGATGTGCACGCCACCGGTGGCGAGGATGTCGTCGTGACGGTTGTCGTGGTTACGGCGCTCAGGGGACAGGCGTACCAGGGAGAAGTCCGACGTACCACCGCCGATGTCGACGATCAGCACCAGCTCTTCCTTTTCGATGGTCGACTCATAGTCGAATGCCGCCGCAATAGGTTCGTACTGGAACGACACATCCTTGAAGCCGATGGCGCGCGCCACGTCCACCAGGGTGTTTTCAGCTTCCTGGTCGGCCATTTCATCGTCGTCGACGAAGAACACCGGACGACCCAACACCACTTCATCGAACTCCCGACCAGCGGCGGTTTCGGCGCGCTTCTTCAATTGTCCGATGAACAGCCCCAGCAGGTCCTTGAACGGCATTGCCGTGCCGAGGACGCTGGTGTCGTGCTTGATCAGCTTGGAACCCAGCAGGCTCTTGAGCGAGCGCATCAACCGGCCTTCGTAGCCTTCCAGGTACTCGTGCAGCGCCAGCCGGCCGTACACCGGGCGGCGTTCTTCCATGTTGAAGAACACCACTGACGGCAGGGTGATCTTGTCGTCCTCCAGCGCGATCAGCGTTTCCATGCCGGGGCGCAGCCAGCCGACAGTAGAGTTGGACGTGCCGAAGTCGATACCACAGGCACGGGCTGGAGATGCGTTTTTCATGTCTTTCAGGTTCCGGTTAAAAAACGGCCGCGCAGTGTATGTCACTGCGGCACAGATTCGAAGGCCGACTATCCGCTAAATCTCAGCTATTAGCGCCTTGAAAGACTATCCTTCGCCCCAAACTTGTCTGCATTGGGCCTGGCAGCCACGGGACGGTCGCAAGAACCACCCACTGCTGCCGATAAACTTCTGATGCGCTGCCCGGTCACAATCTTGAGATCGGTCAACCTGGCGGCTGGTAATGCGTGCATGCTGCCGGTAGTGGCGCGATTTTGATAACGGATGGTGATTCCCTCGATGGACTTCAAAGACTATTACAAGATTCTCGGCGTGGAGCCGACCGCGGACGATAAGGCGATCAAGGCCGCCTATCGCAAGCTGGCGCGCAAATACCACCCCGATGTCAGCAAGGAAAAGGACGCCGAGGCCAAGTTCAAGGACGCCTCGGAAGCCTATGAAGCGCTGAAAAGCGCCGACAAACGCGCCGAATACGACGATTTGCGCAAATACGGCCAGCACGGCCAACCGTTCCAGGGTCCGCCGGGTTGGCAGGGGCGAGGCGCTGGCGGTTTCGGTGGTGGTCAGGACACGGGCGATTTTTCGGACTTCTTCAGTTCGATCTTCGGCGGCCGTGGCCCTGGTTTTAGTGGTGGACAGTCGCGTCGCAGCACCGGACGTCGAGGGCAAGACGTGGAAATGGAACTACCGATTTTTCTGGAAGAAACCCTCTCGAACGAGTCGAAGAAGGTCACCTTCCAGGTGCCGCAGTACAACGCTGCCGGCCAGCATGTCAGCAATACCAGTAAAAGCCTGAACGTGAAGATCCCGGCCGGCGTGGCCGACGGCGAGCGTATCCGCCTCAAGGGCCAGGGTGCGCCGGGTGTCGGTGGCGGCGCCAATGGCGACTTGTACCTGATCATTCGTTTTGCGCCGCACCCCAAATTCGACGTCGAAGGCGAGAACCTGATCATCACCTTGCCGGTCGCCCCCTGGGAGCTGGCGCTGGGTACTGAAGTCGCGGTGCCGACCCTGACCGGCAAGATCAATCTCAAGGTCCCCGCCGGCAGCCAGAATGGCCAACGCATGCGCGCCAAGGGCCATGGCCTGATGAACAAAGCCGGCGAGCGCGGTTACCTGTTCGTGCAACTTAAAGCCGTCATGCCTAAAACCTCGGACGACGAGGTCAAGGCGTTGTGGCAGGAACTGGCGAAAAAAGCCGCTTTCAATCCCAGAGAACACTTCTGATCCAAGAGACGGAGTAGCCCATCATGAGCAACCCCCTGATCGTTCAACTGGACATGGCAGAATTCTGTGAGGCGACCGACCTGTCGGACGTCTACGTGATCGAGATCGTCGAGCACGGCATCCTCGAACCTCAGGGCAAGCAGCCCAAGGATTGGCGTTTCAACGCTTATGAGCTGGCACTGGCCAAGCGTGCCGCGAAGTTGCGGCACGACCTGGAGCTGGAATGGGAAGGTGTTGCCCTGGCGCTGGATTTGCTGGAAGAGGTCCAGCAGCTGCGGGCGGAGAATCGGATGCTCAAGCAGCGGTTGGGGCGGTTGGTGGTGGAGTAACCGCTATTGCGTAGCGCCGGCTGGACCTACGGTTTTCTCAAGTTGATATTGCGCTTAATGTAGCTATGGCGTTTGTCGACGCACTTTTTGTGGGGTTCCCAAAATGACTCCTTCCCTACCGTCCAGGCGAGTTACAGCTCTTGTTCGGGAGGGCAAAATGACTCGCCCCGTACCATCCTGGTTTGGTACAACGACGATGCCATTTGAATGACGTCTTTCCGAAATGGGAGGCGAAGTGGGACTAGGAACCAAGGCTGGTTTTGATGGGACCCAACCACCACCCCGAACCGGTTCTCGAGGGCCTGTGACCATTTGCCCACTACTATCACGGCGTGTTTCAAGCAACGACCGGGCCGGTTGGCTGAATAATCCTGGATGCACCGCCCCTGTAGGAGCTGCCGCAGGCTGCGATCTTTTGACCTTGACCGTTATCGGCCCCTGAGAGCGCCAAATTTCAACGGCAAGATCAAAAAATCGCAGCCTGCGGCAGCTCCTACACAAAGCTCTTGTTTCAAATCTTGCGGGGCAACACCACGGTAAACAACGTGCCATCATTTTCGTTGGAGCTGACCTCGATCGTCCCGGCGTGGGCGTTGACCACTTCCTTGACGATAAACAGGCCCAGGCCGAGGCTGGTTGAAGGCTGACCGAGTTCTTCGTCGGCACTGCGCACCAGTGGATCGAAAATGGTGCCGATAGCATTCGCGGGAATCGGTGTGCCGTAGTTATGCACCGTGAGGCGAACCGTAGCTGGCTCGCCACTGAGGGTGACCGTCACATCACGCTTGTTCGAGCCGTGCTGCAACGCGTTGCCGATCAGGTTTTGCAGGAGTTGATCCACCCGCCCGGCATCCCAGACGCCTCGGGTGTCGCCCGATACGTTCAGCGTCGGATCGCATTCCGGGTTGCCGGCACAGGCTTCGGCAATCGCGGCATGGGCCGCGTCCGCCAGATCCATGGGGGCAGGCTCGATGGGCAGGCTCTTGCCCAGGCGACTGCGCACCAGTTCCAGCAAATCGCCAACCATCACCGCCATATGCCGCGCGCCGCGCTTGATGTTGATCGCGCACGTCAGCGCATCGCCTTCGAGCGTCGTTTTGCGCAGCAGCAGTTCGGTGGACATGCTCACCGCTTGCAACGGCGCCCGCAGATCATGGCCGAGGATTGCCAGAAAGATGTCCCGCGAGCGATTGACCTGTTCGGCATAGGCTGCGGTGGATTCGGCGAGGGCTTCATCGATCGCTTCGTTGAAACGGATCATGTCGTGGAAATACGTCATGTCCGGCGATTCCAGGCTGTCGACCCACAGACGAATCACGCAGGCCCGCAAATGGCGGAATTCGGCCGTCATTTGCACCAGGTCGAAACCGACGGTGTGGCGCAGCTCGCCATGGCAGGAAGCGGCCACGTCCAGGCTCGGGGTTTTCTCCGGGCCTTCGCCTTTGGCTTTGGCCTCTTGCTCGCTGGTGGTCTGTGCCGTGCGCATATCGGCTGCCGAGGCCAGCAGGATCGACTTCGCATGATCGCGCAACGTCGCGCGGTCCAGCGAATCGTCGGCGCTGATGGCTTCTGCGAACTTTTCCCATTCGTCAACGATGCGATCTACGTGCTGCACGATGAATTCAGATAAACGCATGGCTCGGCGTCTGCATGGCAATGATAGCCAATGAGTGTGGCGCATCCTGGCGCCTTTGTCGTGTTCCTGCCTGCGGGCGCCGATGAAGAGCTGTTGATGTGCGTATCAGGTGTTATTTAGTTGTTTTTTAATGCTGTTAATTGAATAGTAATGACGGTTTGCTCGAGCATTGTCCGGTGGATTTTCGATTTGTTGTTTTTGATCTGTAATGAGTAAATTGAAAGTTCAATTGAATTGCATACGGATTATGCGACATGCCTGAACCTTTAATGGAAAAAACTACAGTTGATGAGCCTGGCGAACATGAAAAGGGCCGTCACTTCGACTTCATAAAATGCACTATTCCCGAATGCCTTATCCAGGCGTCCAGGCTTGGCAAAGGACCGGTCCGAAAGACTATGACGCCTACGGCAATTATCTGGGCCAGAGGATTGATCTGAGTGGCACTTCGCTGCAATACCAGCTGCTCAGCTTGCCGACGCTGGAAGCGAATTTCGATCATGTCACCCGGCTGAGATTGAATCGTTCGGGATTCAGCAATCCGGTGGAGGGTTTTCTTGGACATTTCCGTCAACTCCGCGCCCTGAATCTATCCAGTAACCAACTGACCCGCCTTCCAGCAGCGCTTGTCGACATGCCGCATTTGCTTGAATTGCACTTGAGCAATAAGCGGATCATGTTGACCGGGCCAGCAATCGAGAGCATCAAGAACCTGACCCGGTTAAAAATCCTCGGAATGGAAAACAATCCATTGGCCTTGCCTCCCGATGTCAGCCGAATGCCTGACTTGCACATACTGAACTTGAGTAACTATATCCAGGGTGCCAACCGCAGAACGTTTAACAACTTGCGGCGCAGAATCGACGCTGTGCTGGACCTGCAAGTCGCACAAGAGCAGTGGACGCAAACCGCCGATTTATCAGCGCGCACCCTGCTGCGCGAAAAAATCACGACACTCGCGGCGCTACTCGGCAAACAGCCATCCGATGTCCCTCCCGGTCGCGTGATGACGGATGAGGAGTACGTGGCAGAGCTCGTTTTGATCAATACCGAAAAGAATAACCTGCTGAAGAAATTGACCCGCGAAGCGATGGATAGAGCCAAACTTCAAAGAGTCGAAATCCCTGTTACGGAGCAGTCAGATAACAGTTGAGTTGTCTTTGAATCAAAGGCCTGGGTGCGAAAGTCGAGACTTTTGCACTCAGGCTTTTTTATATTCGGCCATTCAGAACAGGAAATATCGCTGGGCCATCGGCAACACATCCGCCGGTTCGCACCACAACAGCACGCCATCGGCCTTGACCTGATAGGTTTGCGGATCGACGTCGATGTTCGGCAGGTAGTCGTTGTGAATCAAATCGGTTTTCTGCACGTCGCGACAGCCTTTGACCACGGCGATTTTCTTCTTCAAGCCCAATGCTTGCGGCAAACCTGCCTCCTGCGCCGCCTGGCTGATGAACGTCAGGCTGGTGGCATGCAGCGAGCCGCCGTAACTGGCGAACATCGGACGGTAGTGCACTGGTTGTGGCGTCGGGATCGAGGCGTTGGCATCGCCCATCAAACTGGCGGCAATGGCGCCGCCCTTGAGGATCAACGTCGGTTTCACGCCGAAGAATGCCGGGCGCCATAACACCAGATCCGCCCATTTGCCGACTTCGACCGAGCCCACTTCATGGCTGATGCCGTGGGTAATCGCCGGGTTGATGGTGTACTTGGCGATGTAGCGTTTGGCGCGGAAGTTGTCGTTGCCTTCGCCATCACCGGGCAACGGGCCGCGTTGCTTTTTCATCTTGTCGGCGGTCTGCCAGGTGCGGGTGATGACTTCGCCGACCCGGCCCATCGCCTGACTGTCGGAGCTGATCATCGAGAACGCGCCGAGGTCGTGAAGGATGTCTTCGGCGGCGATGGTTTCGCGGCGGATGCGGCTTTCGGCGAACGCCACGTCCTCGGC
>DQGF01000118.1:15558-16055 GCA_003525045.1 Pseudomonas sp.
CAGACCATCAGCATGTCGAGGTGTTCGTCGATGGTGTTGCGGGTGAACGGCCGGGTCGGGTTGGTGGAGCTCGGTAGCACGTTCGGCAAACCGCAGGCCTTGATGATGTCCGGGGCATGACCGCCGCCCGCGCCTTCGGTGTGGTAGGTGTGGATGGTGCGGCCCTTGAAGGCGGCGAGGGTGGTTTCGACGAAGCCGGACTCGTTGAGGGTGTCGGTGTGGATCGCCACCTGCACGTCGTATTGATCGGCGACGTTCAGGCAATTGTCGATGCTGGCGGGCGTGGTGCCCCAGTCCTCATGCAGCTTCAGGCCGATGGCGCCGGCCTTGACCTGTTCGATCAACGGCTCTGGCAGGCTGGCGTTGCCCTTGCCGGTGAAGCCGATGTTCATCGGGAAGGCATCGGCGGCCTGGAGCATGCGCGCCAGGTGCCACGGCCCGGAGGTGCAAGTGGTGGCGTTGGTCCCGGTGGCGGGGCCGGTGCCGCCGCCGATCAT
>DQGF01000118.1:16397-16549 GCA_003525045.1 Pseudomonas sp.
ATCTGCTGCGGGCAGATGAAGTGAATGTGGGTGTCGATGCCGCCGGCGGTGAGGATCATGCCTTCACCGGCGATGACTTCGGTGCTGGCGCCGACGGCGATGGTGACGTTCGGCTGGATGTCCGGGTTGCCGGCCTTGCCGATGGCGGCGAT
>DQGF01000118.1:16890-23613 GCA_003525045.1 Pseudomonas sp.
TTGACGATGCCCCAGTGGTCGATGATCAGCGCGTTGGTGATCAGGGTGTCGACCACTTCAGCGGCCAATAATTGACTTTGGCCCTGGCCGTCGCGGATGACTTTGCCGCCGCCGAATTTCACTTCTTCGCCGTAGGTGGTGAAGTCCTTTTCCACTTCGATCCACAGCTCGGTGTCGGCCAGACGGACCTTGTCACCGAGGGTGGGGCCGAACATGTCGGCGTAGGCTTGTCTTGAAATCTTCATGTGCTTGCCTTGAGATTCAATTGTTTTTGAGACCGCTCGCGTAGCTCGCTATCGCGGGCAAGCCTCGCTCCTACAGGGGATTGCATTTCACCGGTCAATTGCATTCCCCGCCTATTGCCGACGAATGTAAATCTCCCACCAATTTGGCGGTAAACGCGATCCCCCTGTAGGAGCGAGGCTTGCCCGCGAAGGGGCCGGTGTGGGCAACGCATCACTTACAGGTCGCCCATAATCCGCCCGGCAAACCCGAACACCCGACGATGCCCGGCCAGGTCGACCAGCTCGACCTCGCGGCTCTGCCCCGGTTCGAAGCGTACGGCAGTGCCGGCGGGGATGTTCAGGCGCATGCCGCGGCTGGCGGCGCGGTCGAAGGTCAGGGCGTCGTTGGTTTCGAAAAAGTGGTAATGCGAGCCGACCTGGATCGGCCGGTCGCCGCTGTTGGCCACCTTCAGGCTGAGGGTGCGGCGGCCGACGTTGAGTTCGATGTCGCCGGGCTGGATCTGGTATTCACCGGGAATCATCAATGGGCTCCCTGGAGAATCTTGTAATAGAGAGCGGTGGGTTTGTACCGGCCACTCGGGTCGCAGGCGTAGTCGGGGATTTCACCGGCGCGGGTGTATCCCAGGGCCTTGTAGAAATCCTCGGCGGGGGAGCCGGCTTCGGTGTCGAGGTAAAGCATGCCGCGCTTGTGCTGGAGGGCAGCCGTTTCCAGTGCACTCATCAATTGCTGGCCCAGACCCCGGCGGCGCGCATGTTCGCGTACCAGCAGTTTCTGTACTTCGGCACGGTTCAGCCCGTTGGCTTTCTGGCACAGGGTCAGTTGCACGCTGGCCTGGACCTGTTCGTCGTTGACCACCACCCACAGCAGCACGTTGCCCTTGTTCAGGTTCTCTTGAACGTCATCAAAGTAGGCGCGTGCCTGAGTGGCGTCCAGATTGGCCATGAACCCGACGCTGGCGCCATAGCCCACGGCATCGAGCAGCAGATCAATCAAACCCTGACGATAGTGTGCAAAGCTTTCAACATTGACGCGGCGTAGTTGGGCGGCGTTCATCGGGCGTTACTCCTTGCTGGCGGTCGGCGGTTGCGCGCCAGGATTGAGGGTCAGTTGCATGAAGGTCAGGTCCAGCCAGCGGCCGAATTTGGTACCGACCTGGGGCATCTGTCCGGTGGTCACGAAACCGGCTCGTTCATGCAAACGAACTGAAGCGGCGTTACCGCTTTCGATGGCAGCGACCATCACATGCTTGTCGCAGCCTTTGGCGCGTTCGATCAGCACGTCCATCAGCTGCGGGCCAAGACCATTGCCACGCTGATCGTTGCGCACGTAGACCGAGTGCTCGACGGTGTGGCGGAAGCCGTCGAACGGCCGCCAGTCACCAAACGTAGCGTAGCCCAACACCCTGTTGTCACCGTCGACGATCACCAGGATCGGATAACCCTGGGATTGCCTGGCACTGAACCAGGCCTGGCGGTTGCCCAGGTCTACGACCTGCTCGTTCCAGATCGCCGTGGTGTTGAGTACGGCATCGTTGTAGATGTCGCGGATCGCCGGCAGATCAGCATGCACGGCATCGCGGATGTGGTAAGTCATGGCGCGGCCTCAGGCGATCGGTTGATGTACGGTGACCAGTTTGGTGCCGTCGGGGAAGGTCGCTTCGACCTGAATCTCCGGGATCATTTCCGCGATGCCTTCCATCACGTGTTCGCGGCTCAGCAGGGTGGTGCCCAAGTGCATCAGCTCGGCCACGGTCTGGCCGTCACGTGCGCCTTCGAGCAGCGCTGCGGAGATGTAGGCCATGGCTTCCGGGTAGTTGAGTTTCACGCCGCGAGCTAAACGCCGTTCGGCCACGAGGCCGGCGGTGAAGATCAGCAGCTTGTCTTTTTCGCGTGGGGTCAGGTCCATCGTTTGGAATCCATAATCGGCAGTTTAAAAGGCTTTCTGTAGGAGCGAGGCTTGCCCGCGAAGAACGATAACGCGGTCATCCTGTTAAACCGAGGCACGTCCTTCGCGGGCAAGCCTCGCTCCTACAAGGGATGTGTGTTCAGGTGCTCCATATTCTGGGTGGGACGGCTTCGCGGCCGAGCAACGCGGGCCTGAGCAATCGCCACAAATCGATCATCCAGCCGCGGGCCAATAGAGCCTCGCTGGCCAGACATCGGGCCACAAGCAAACCCGGCAACTGCGTCAGATCCCCGCGCACCTCATGGGTCAGCGAACGGCACTTCTCCAGCAATTCGCTATCAATCTCACCGGTCACCAGCAGGGTCGCAAACACCGATTGCCCATCCAGGCCAATCGGCGAATCCAGCAAACCATCGTCCCCGACAATGCGCTGGCGTTCGTGCCAGAGCAACTGGCCGTCGCGACGGATATCCAGTTGCGCCTGAAAATGCCCGAGGTCGAAGCGCTCGCCGCTGGCCGGTCGGCCTAACGCCACCACGTCCCAATAAAACAACCGGGCATCGCCTTCAAGGTCGATGGACGTGCTGAGTTCAGCCTGCGCAGCACTGAAAATGATGGTCTCCTGCGGCAACCATTCCAGTGTCGCACCGCACGCGACTTTCAAGTCCAGCTGCTGATAGGCGGGCCCGGCGGCGCGATACCACTTGGCCGCACCCGGGCTGGTGATTTGTGCCCAGGCATCGACCCCGACGCTGGCCGAGATGTCCAGCCGATCACCACCGGCAATACCGCCCGGCGGATGAACGATGATGTGTTGGCAGACGTGCGGCCCTTCGGCATACAGATGCTTTTGCACCCGCAGCGGTCCTTTGTGCCGGCGCTGGACCGGGCGCGTGCTATCACCGAAACGGGCGTAGCCGAGTTCCAGCTCGGCGTGCCAGCTGGGTGTAAACAGCGCGGTAGGGACAGGTAAATTCATGATTTTCAGTTATCGTCAGGACGCTACAGATTAAATCGTAACCAAACCGCGTACACCCTCGGCTTCCATATTTTCTCCGCGGCCTTGCTGCACGATTTCGCCCCTGGACATCACCAGGTACTGGTCGGCCAGTTCAGCGGCGAAATCGTAGAACTGCTCCACCAGCAAAATCGCCATGTCGCCACGGGCCGCGAGCTTTTTGATCACGGCGCCGATTTCTTTGATCACCGACGGCTGGATGCCTTCGGTGGGCTCGTCGAGGATCAGCAGGCGCGGACGACTGGCCAGCGCGCGGCCAATCGCCAACTGCTGTTGCTGGCCGCCGGACAAGTCACCACCGCGTCGTTGCTTCATTTGCAGCAACACCGGGAACAGCTCATAGATGAACGCCGGGACTTCCTTGGCGTCGGCGCCGGGAAACCGCGAGAGGCCCATCAGCAGGTTTTCTTCCACGGTCAGCCGGCCGAAGATTTCCCGGCCCTGAGGCACGTAGGCGATCCCTGCATGAACCCGCTGGTGCGGTTTGAACGTGGTGATCGGTTTGCCTTCCCAGTTCACCACGCCTTCTTTGGCGGGTAGCAAACCCATCAGGCACTTGAGCAGGGTGGTCTTGCCCACACCGTTGCGTCCGAGCAGGCAGGTGACTTCACCGACCTTAACGTCAAATGTCAGGCCGCGCAGGATGTGGCTACCGCCGTAGTACTGGTGCAGCTTGTCGACTTGCAACATCTTCAATTCTCCCCAAACCCCGTAGGAGCGAGGCTTGCCCGCGAAGAACGATAATGCGGTCTTTAAGTTGCACCGCAGCGCTTCCTTCGCGGGCAAGCCTCGCTCCTACAAGAGCAAAATCATCTTCCGAGATAAACCTCGATCACCCGCTCGTTGTCCTGCACCTGTTCCAGCGACCCTTCGGCCAGCACGCTGCCCTGATGCAACACGGTGACGTGGTCGGCAATCGATCCGACGAAGCCCATGTCATGTTCCACCACCATCAGCGAATGCTTGCCGGCCAGGCGCTTGAACAGTTCGGCGGTGAATTCGGTTTCGGCATCGGTCATGCCTGCCACCGGCTCGTCGAGCAGCAGCAGTTGCGGGTCTTGCATCAACAACATGCCGATTTCCAGAAACTGCTTCTGCCCGTGGGACAACAAACCTGCCGGCCTATTGACCGAGGTGGTCAGGCGAATGGTGTCCAGCACCTCGCTGATGCGATCCTTTTGTTCGCCACTCAGACGCGCCCGCAGGCTGGCCCAGACCGACTTGTCGGTTTTCTGCGCCAGCTCCAGGTTTTCAAACACGCTCAGCGCTTCGAACACCGTTGGCTTCTGAAACTTGCGCCCGATGCCGGCCTGGGCGATCTGCACTTCGCTCATCTGCGTCAGATCGAGGGTTTCGCCGAACCAGGCTTTGCCATGACTGGGCCGGGTCTTGCCGGTGATCACGTCCATCAGCGTGGTCTTGCCCGCGCCGTTGGGGCCGATGATGCAGCGCAGTTCACCCACGCCGATGTACAGGTTAAGAGTGTTCAACGCCTTGAAGCCATCGAAACTGACGCTGATGTCTTCCAGGGTCAGGATGGTGCCGTGGCGGGTGTTCAGGCCGGGGCCTGCGCGTTGGCCCAGGCCGATGGCATCGCGGCTGCTGCCGGCGTCCTTGTTGGGCTCCACGGGAAAAAAGGCCGGTTCGAGCATGAATTCAGCCGTCGCAGTGACTCTCATTATTCACCTCTCTTTTTCAGCAGGCCGATCACGCCTCTGGGCAGGTACAGGGTCACGACGATGAACAGCGCCCCGAGGAAGAACAGCCAGTATTCGGGGAACGCCACGGTGAACCAGCTTTTCATGCCGTTCACAACGCCGGCGCCGAGCAACGGACCGATCAAGGTGCCGCGACCACCCAATGCGACCCAGACCGCCGCCTCGATGGAGTTGGTCGGCGACATTTCACTCGGGTTGATGATGCCGACCTGCGGCACATACAACGCGCCCGCCAGGCCACACAGCACCGCACTCAATACCCAGACAAACAGCTTGAAGCCACGCGGATCGTAGCCGCAGAACATCAGGCGATTTTCCGCATCGCGCAGGGCGGTCAACACCCGGCCGAACTTGCTTTGCGCCAGACGCCAGCCAATGAACAGGCTCGTCACCAGCAACACCACCGTGGCGAAAAACAGCACCGCGCGGGTGCCCGGTTCAGTGATGCCGAAACCGAGAATGGTGCGAAAATTGGTAAAGCCGTTGTTGCCGCCAAACCCGGTTTCGTTGCGGAAGAACAACAGCATTCCGGCGAAGGTCAGGGCCTGGGTCATGATCGAGAAATACACGCCCTTGATCCGCGAACGGAAGGCGAAGAAGCCGAACACCAGCGCCAACAACCCCGGCGCCAACACCACCAGACACATCGACCAGAGGAAGCTGCTGGTGCCGGTCCAGTACCATGGCAATTCGGTCCACGACAGAAAGGTCATGAACGCTGGCAAGCCATCACCCGAGGCCTGGCGCATCAGGTACATGCCCATCGCGTAACCGCCAAGGGCGAAGAACAGACCGTGGCCGAGGGACAACAGGCCGGCGTAACCCCAGACCAGATCCAGCGCCAGAGCGACGATGGCATAGCAAAGAATCTTGCCCACCAGCGTCAGCGTGTAAGCCGAGACATGAAACACGCTGTCCGGCGACAACAACGAGAGTAGCGGCAACGTCAGCAGCAGAACGAGGACCACCGCGCCGACAGCGATCGTGATTTTGGGGCCGGCCTTTTGGCTGGCCGTGAGCATCAGGGGCTGGTTCATCAGTCGATCACCCGTCCTTTCAGTGCGAAGAGGCCTTGCGGACGTTTCTGAATGAACAGAATGATCAGCGCGAGGATCAGGATCTTGCCGAGTACGGCACCGATCTGCGGTTCGAGAATCTTGTTGGCGATGCCGAGTCCGAAGGCGGCCAGCACGCTACCGGCCAACTGACCGACTCCGCCGAGCACCACCACCAGGAACGAGTCGATGATGTAGCTCTGGCCGAGGTCCGGGCCGACGTTGCCGATCTGACTGAGGGCTACGCCACCGAGTCCGGCAATGCCCGAACCGAGACCGAAGGCGAGCATGTCGACCCGCCCGGTGGGAACCCCGCAGCAGGCCGCCATGTTGCGGTTCTGGGTGACGGCGCGCACATTCAAACCCAGGCGCGTTTTGTTCAGCAGCAGCCAGGTCAGCACTACCACAAACAGCGCGAACGCGATGATGACGATGCGGTTGTATGGCAGCACCAGATTAGGCAGCACCTGAATCCCACCCGATAGCCATGCCGGGTTGGCCACTTCGACGTTCTGCGCACCAAACACCAGTCGCACCAGCTGAATCAGCATCAGGCTGATGCCCCAGGTGGCGAGCAGGGTCTCCAGTGGACGGCCGTAGAGGTGGCGAATCACCGTGCGTTCCAGCGCCATACCGATCGCGGCCGTGACGAAGAACGCCACCGGCAGCGCGATCAGCGGGTAGAACTCGATGGCTTGCGGGGCGAAGCGCTGGAACATCAACTGCACGACATAGGTCGAGTAGGCACCGAGCATCAGCATCTCGCCGTGGGCCATGTTGA
>DQGF01000118.1:23898-25804 GCA_003525045.1 Pseudomonas sp.
TCGCCGTGGGCCATGTTGATCACACCGAGCAGGCCGAAGGTGATCGCAAGACCGAGGGCTGCCAGCAGCAGAATCGAACCGAGGGACATGCCGCTGAAGGCTTGCCCAAGCAGCTCGCCGATCAGCAGTTTACGTTTGACCTGGGCGAGGCTGGTTTCGGCGGCGGTGCTGACCGTGGCGTCGGCTTCTACACCGGGTTCGAGCAAGCCTTCGAGGCGGGTGCGGGCCAGCGGGTCACCTGTTTCGCCGAGCAGACGCACAGCGGCAAGGCGCACCGCCGGGTCGGTATCGACCAGTTGCAGGTTGGCCAATGCCAGGCTTAGCGCCGCATGAACGCTTTCGTCTTGTTCGCCAGCCAGCTGCCGGTCGAGGAATGCAAGCTGCGCAGGTTTTGCGCTTTTCTGCAATTGCTGCGCGGCGGCCAGGCGGGTGTTGGCGTCGGCAGCGAGCAACTGGTGGCTGGCCATGGCGGTGTCGATCAGACCCCGCAGGCGGTTGTTCAGGCGCAGGGTTTTCGGCTGACCGTCGATGTTCAACTCACCTTGTTGCAGGGCGTTGATCAGTTCGACACGGGCCGGATCGGGCTGCGCGGCCCAGGATTCGAGAAGCTTGGCTTGCTGCACGGGGTTGGCCGCGACGAAGTCTTCGGCGTCGCCGGCGTGGGCGGCCATTGGCAGCAACAGCGCGAGGGCGAGGATGAAGCGGTAAAGGGCGGTGGGCATATCATTGGCCTTGCGCGGACTAAATGTGGGAGCGAGCCTGCTCGCGAAAGCGGTGTGTCAGTCACATGGATGCTGGATGTACCGCCGTCTTCGCGAGCAGGCTCGCTCCCACAGGGAGTTGCGTCAGGCCCGAACGTCATGCCCAGGCCCGACATCCTTGGGCTTAGTTGCTCTTCACCGCATACTCCGGCTTCTTGTCGTTGCCCGGAATGTACGGGCTCCACGGCTGAGCACGAATCGGCCCTTCGGTCTGCCACACCACGTTGAACTGACCGTCGGCCTGGATCTCGCCGATCATCACCGGCTTGTGCAGGTGGTGGTTGGTCTTGTCCATGGTCAAGGTGTAACCGGACGGCGCGGCAAAGGTCTGGCCGGCCAGGGCTTCGCGGACTTTGTCGACGTCGGTGGACTTGGCTTTCTCGGCCGCCTGCGCCCACATGTGGATGCCGACATAAGTGGCTTCCATCGGGTCGTTGGTCACCGCTTTGTCGGCGCCCGGCAGGTTGTGTTTCTTGGCGTAGGCTTTCCAGTCGGCGACGAATTTCTCGTTCGCCGGATTCTCCACCGATTCGAAGTAGTTCCACGCCGCCAGGTTCCCCACCAGCGGTTTGGTGTCGATGCCGCGCAGTTCTTCTTCACCGACCGAGAACGCCACCACCGGAACGTCGGTGGCTTTCAGGCCCTGGTTGGCCAGTTCTTTATAGAACGGCACGTTGGAGTCGCCATTGACGGTGGAGATGACCGCCGTCTTGCCGCCGGCGGAGAATTTTTTGATGTTGGCCACGATGGTCTGATAGTCGCTATGGCCGAACGGGGTGTAGACCTCTTCGATGTCCTTGTCCGCCACACCTTTGGAGTGCAGGAACGAGCGCAGGATTTTGTTGGTGGTGCGCGGGTAGACGTAGTCGGTACCCAGCAGGAAATAACGCTTGGCGCTGCCGCCTTCTTCGCTCATCAGGTATTCCACCGCCGGAATCGCCTGCTGATTCGGCGCGGCGCCGGTGTAGAACACGTTCGGCGACATCTCTTCGCCTTCGTATTGCACCGGGTAGAACAGCAGACCGTTAAGCTCTTCGAACACCGGCAGCACCGATTTACGCGACACTGAGGTCCAACAGCCGAACACCACGGCGACCTTGTCCTGGGTCAGCAACTGACGACCCTTTTCCGCGAACAGCGGCCAG
>DQGF01000118.1:26182-26603 GCA_003525045.1 Pseudomonas sp.
TTGATCTCGTCGATGGTCATCAAGGCCATGTCCTTGAGCGAGGTCTCGGAGATCGCCATGGTCCCGGACAACGAATGCAGGATACCGACCTTGATAGTCTCGGCGGCCTGGACGGTCCAGGTCATGCCCATCGCGGCAATGCTTGCCGATAGTGTGAAAGCCTTGATCAAGCTGCGACGCTTCATTGTGCGATCTCCATGAACGTTAGAAATTTTCTTGGTTGGCAGATGCGGACTACTGAAGGGTCTTTAGCAAGGGCTGTGCCTGGTCGGCAAAAGGCAGGGAAATGTCGTATTAGAGCGGTTGCGCCTTTTGGTAACGCACCATGAAGGACCGCACCTGGCGCATTGGTGCGGGCAGTTGCGCCAGATTGGGGCGCAGCAATCGCATTCCCTGATCCCTTGTAGGAGCGAAGCTTGCT
>DQGF01000103.1:0-360 GCA_003525045.1 Pseudomonas sp.
CCTGCTCGCGAAGGCGGCCTCAACGTCAGGCGCGAACAATGCGGCTATAGCGCTCGGATTCGACGGAAAATAAAAGTGCACATAAGAAGCCGTCATCCGCCCCTCACGATAAACCGCCTCCGCCCCACGCCCGCCATTCGGGCTCAGCCCACGAGCAATCGGTTCAAGCTCGGTACTGGTCAGCGAATGATGATAGGTGTGCCCCCGCAGTGATCCTTCCGGCAGCTCGACCGCTTGCAACGCCAATGCAGCCAGACGCTTTTGCATCACTGCATCACCTGCCAACAAACCGACCAACTCAGCACGAGTGCCTTCGACATCGGTCAACGAATCGAGCAGATAAAGCATGCCACCACATTC
>DQGF01000103.1:680-963 GCA_003525045.1 Pseudomonas sp.
GCCAGCAACGGTTTGCCAGCGGCATGGTGCGCGCGGATCGCCGTCAGCATCGAGGTGTTTTGCGACAGCGCCACATGGTGCAACTCGGGGTAACCACCCGGCAGATAGAGGCTGTCGGCCGGCGGCAATCGGGTATCGCGGATCGGCGAGAAAAACAGCAACTCGGCACCCATGGCTCGCAGCAGATCCAGGCTCGCGCCATAGGTGAAGGCAAATGCCTCGTCACGCGCCACGGCGATCCGCACCCCGGCCAGCAATGGCTCGGCAGCGATCACATCCGGGG
>DQGF01000103.1:1256-3301 GCA_003525045.1 Pseudomonas sp.
CGATCACATCCGGGGCGGCGAACTCCACCGCCGGTGGCAGCGCAACCTCACAACTGCTGGCCAGTGCATCGGCCGCTGCGTCGAGGCGCAGATCAAGATCGTTCAACTCACTGGCCTGAACCAGCCCCAAGTGACGGCTCGGCAATTCGATCCCGGTTTCCCGGGACAAGGCGCCATACCAGCGCAAGCCTTCAGTCAGGCTGCCTTCGAGCAATTGCGCATGACGCAACGTGCCAACGCGATTGGCCAACACGCCGGCAAACGGCAAGTCCGGCTGATAGCGCGCCAGCCCCAGGGCCAGTGCGCCAAAGGTCTGCGCCATCGCGGTGCCGTCGATCACACCCAGCACCGGCACACCGAAATGCCGCGCCAGGTCGGCGCTGGACGGTGTACCGTCGAACAGCCCCATTACGCCTTCGATCAGGATCAGGTCGGCTTCGCCGGCGGCTTCCCACAACAGTCGGCGACTTTCCTGCTCGCCAACCATCCACATGTCCAGTTGATACACCGGCGCACCGCTGGCGCGCTCGAGAATCATCGGGTCGAGGAAGTCCGGGCCGCACTTGAAGACGCGCACCTTGCGTCCCTGGTTGCGATGCAAACGGGCCAGCGCGGCGGTGACGGTGGTCTTGCCCTGACCGGAGGCCGGCGCGGCAATCAATACCGCCGGGCAATGACGTGGTTGACTCACAGCTCGACGCCTTTTTGCGCTTTGATTCCGGCCTGGAACGCGTGTTTGATCACGCCCATTTCCGTGACGGTGTCGGCCAGTTCGATCATCTCCGGCTTGGCGCCGCGACCGGTGACTACCACGTGCTGCATCGGCGGACGCGCCTGCAAATCACTGAGCACCTGATCCAGGTCGAGATAACCGTGCTTGAGGGCGATGTTCAATTCATCGAGCACCACCAGGCCGATGGACGGATCGCTCAGCAATTCGCGGGACACTGCCCAGGCGGCTTCGGCGGCAGCGATATCACGCTGACGATCCTGGGTTTCCCAGGTGAAACCCTCGCCCATCACATGAAAACGCACCTGCTCCGGGAAGCGGCGGAAGAACAGTTCTTCGCCGGTGCTGTTGCGGCCCTTGATGAACTGCACCACGCCACACTGCATGCCATGGCCCAGGGATCGGGCGAGCATGCCAAAGGCCGAGCTGCTCTTGCCTTTGCCATTGCCGGTCAGCACCAGCAGCAGGCCGCATTCGTTCGGGGAATTGGCGATGCGTTCATCGATCACGGCTTTTTTGCGCAGCATGCGCGCCAGGTGACGTTCGTCACGATCGGGAGTATCAGTCATGGGGGAGCTCTCCGTTGAGGCTGGATAACGGCGGGCAGGCACAAGAATAGACGGCAAAAAGCCTGGCATCGCCCACCGTGATGCCGCTGGATGGATCAGGCCGGTCTCCGGGCTCATGAGCGGCGTTGGCCTGACTGCGCGCCTTCCCATGTCGGCTTTCGACACAGTGGCTCAAGGCGCAGTCTTCACTCATTTACCGTTGCGGGGGCAGCATCGGGATCATGACGCTTCGTCGTTTGAAGACAGTCACTCACCGATTTCCCTGTTTCACTCTGTCGGCCACAGCCACAGAGCACCTGAAACAAGCCGCGAAGGTTAGAGGGTTGGGGGTGGAGCGTCAATTGAAGTCGGCCACTATTACCCCGGCATCGCCGTGCTTTTGAAAGAAGCCCGCGGCTGACCGGTTGAACCATCGCGCCTCCTGGCTTCTCTATGATTGTATCAACGCATTCATAGGGAAGATCAGCATGCGCAAGCCCCAGCTCGTTCTCGTCATCGCGCTCGCCGGAGGGCTCGCCGCCTGTGGTGAAACCTCCAGCCTGCAAGTCATGGACGGCACCGGTCCGTCCCCCAAGCTTCCAGAGCCGAACAAGACCCTGATCCCGACGGTGAACATCGCCCCGGCGATCGGCTGGCCGGACGGTGCGAAACCCACCGCTGCGACGGGGACTCAGGTCGCCGCCTTTGCCGAAGGCCTCGATCACCCGCGCTGGCTCTATGTATTGCCCAACGGCGACGTGCTGGTC
>DQGF01000103.1:3607-3767 GCA_003525045.1 Pseudomonas sp.
GTGCTGGTCGCCGAAACCAATGCGCCACCGAAACCCGATGACGGCAAAGGCATTAAAGGCTGGGTCATGAAGAAAGTCATGGGCCGTGCCGGTGCTGCCGTACCCAGTCCGAACCGCATCACACTGCTGCGAGACAAGGATCACGACGGCATTGCCGAAA
>DQGF01000514.1:0-15798 GCA_003525045.1 Pseudomonas sp.
GGAGCGAGCTTGCTCGCGAAGAACCGGAGAGCGCCGCGGGGTACCAGGCTTGCCGCGTTTTCGTTGAAGTCCATCGCGAGCAAGCTCGCTCCTACAAGAGACCGTGGCGTTTCAGGGCCCACTCCACGTGTTCGCGGACCAGTTCCGACGGATAGTCCCGCCGCGCCTTCAACGCTTCCAGCACCGGAATGCTCGACGGCGCATTGCCCAGGCCCACCGCCAGATTACGCAACCAGCGTTCATAGCCGGCGCGCCTCAGGGGTGAACCCTCGGTGTTACTGAGAAATTTATCCTCATCCCACATGAACAGCTCCGCCAGTTCTGCATTGTCCAGATTGTGCCGCGGCTTGAAGTCGCTTTCGCCGGACGGGCGAGCAAAGCGGTTCCACGGGCAGACGATCTGGCAGTCGTCGCAGCCGAACACCCGATTGCCGATCAACGGCCGCAAATCTTCGGGGATCGCGCTTTTCAGCTCGATGGTCAGATAGGAAATGCAGCGCCGGGCGTCCAGCACATAAGGGCCGACGAAGGCATTGGTCGGACAAATGTCCAGGCACGCGGTGCAGCGGCCGCAGTGTTCGGTGGCGTGGGGCGGGTCCACGGGCAGCGGCAGGTCGACAAACAGTTCACTGAGGAAGAAGTAACTGCCGGCTTTGCGATTCAACACCAGGGTATTTTTGCCGATCCAGCCCAGACCGGCTTTTTCAGCAATGGCCTTTTCCAGCACCGGTGCACTGTCGACGAACGCGCGGTAGCCAAACGGACCGATGACCGCCTGAATTTTTTCTGCCAGTTGTTGCACGCGCTTACGGATCAATTTGTGGTAATCGCGGCCTAAGGCATAGCGCGAGACGTAGGCTTTATCCGGTTGGGTCAGGCGTTTGGCCATTTCTGTGTCGCCGGGCAGGTAGTCCATGCGCAGGGAAACGACCCTTAACGTGCCCGGCACCAGTTCTTCCGGGTGCGAGCGTTTGCTGCCGTGGGCGCCCATGTACTCCATTTCGCCGTGGTAGCCGGCTTCGAGCCAGCGCTGTAGGTGCTGCTCATGCTCGGCCAGGTCCAGGCCGCTGATGCCGACTTGCTGAAAGCCCAGCTCGCGGCCCCAATCCTTGATGGATTGGGCGAGGGCGGGCAGGTCTGTGGTAATAGCGGGCATGAGACGAGAGAAACCGAAGCTGAGGTGCGTATAATTCTGCCAGACATCGGAGCCCGAAGACGCATGCCGCACACTAAAGATGATTTACCCGACGCGCTGTACAGCGCCGCGCAAGTACGAGGGCTCGATGCGAGCCTGATCGCGGCCGGCACGCCGGGCTTCGAACTGATGCAGCGGGCGGCGCGCGCAACCTGGCGTGCACTGGTCCGTCATTGGCCGACGGCGAACGAACTGAGTGTCGTGGCCGGTCATGGCAACAACGCCGGTGATGGCTATTTGGTGGCGGTGTTGGCCAGGCGTGCCGGCTGGCATGTGCGAGTCCTGGCCGCCGGTGATCCCCGGCGTTTGCAAGGCGATGCAGGCCTGGCCCACGCCGAGGCCGTAGCTGAAGGCGTCGCCGTTCAAGCCTGGAGCGCGCAGTCCGAGTTGCGTGGTGTCGTGGTGGACGCCTTGCTCGGCACCGGTTTGACGGGGGAAGTGCGAGAACCCTATGCCAGCGTTATCGCTGCGATCAATGTCAGTGGATTGCCGGTGGCGGCGGTGGATATTCCTTCGGGTCTTTGCGCTGATACGGGGCGTATTCTTGGTACGGCCGTTCGGGCGGAGCTGACCGTGACCTTCATCGGCCTGAAATTGGGTCTGTTCACTGGCGAAGCAGCGGACGTGGTTGGCGAGTTGGCCTTCAATGATCTGCAAGCCTCCCCTGAGTCATTCAATGGCGTCGACATCAGTGCGCGTCGTCTGACGGCCGGTAATGTGCCGCGTCTGGCCAGTCGCGCTCCAACGTCCCACAAAGGCAAGTTCGGTCACGTGCTGTTGATCGGCGGTGATCGAGGTTTTGGCGGCGCGATCCTGCTGAGTGCGCAAACTGCGCTACGCAGCGGTGCGGGCATGGTGTCCATCGCGACGCGCAGTGAACACGTTCCCGCCGCACTGGCCAGAATTCCCGAAGCCATGGTGCTGGGCACTTCGTCGGCCAATCAACTGATGGGATTGCTTCAAAAAGTTACCGTGCTGGTGGTCGGCCCAGGCCTGGGACAGGCGGCCTGGGGGCGCAGTCTGTTGTCGGCAGCGGCCAACGCACCGCTTGCGCAAGTCTGGGACGCCGATGCGTTGAATGCGTTGGCTGAAGAACAGGTGAGCTTGCCCAAGGGCTGTGTGATCACACCGCATCCGGGCGAAGCGGCGCGGTTACTGGGCCTATCGACTGCCGAGGTCCAGGCCGATCGTCCTGCTGCTGCTCATGCCTTGAGCAAAAAGTATACAGCTGTCGTAGTCCTCAAAGGCGCCGGCAGTCTGATCGCCAGTCCCGATGGACGTCTGGCGGTGTGCGATCAGGGCCATCCGGCGATGGCGACTGCCGGATTGGGCGATGTGCTGGCTGGATTGGTTGGCGCATTACTGGCCCAGGGCATGAACGCCTTTGATGCCGCTTGTCTCGCGGTCTGGCTGCACGCCAATGCCGGTGCACTAGAAGGTAAATCGGGCCGTGGGCTGGCGGCCAGTGATCTGATTCCAGCCATTCGTCAGTTGTTGGAGGAGCAAGCACCGTGTCTGAAGTAACCCTGTACCTGGCCGATGAACAGGCCATGACCGACTTTGGCGCGCGTATCGCCAATACCACTCAGGGACATGGCCTGATCTTCCTTGAAGGCGATCTGGGTGCGGGGAAAACCACGCTGTCCCGAGGCATCATCCGGGGTTTGGGGCATGTGGGCGCGGTAAAAAGTCCGACCTTCACCCTGGTCGAGCCGTACGAGATTGGCGACGTCCGGGCGTTTCATTTTGACCTGTATCGGCTGGTCGATCCGGAAGAGTTGGAGTACCTCGGCATCCGTGACTACTTCGAAGACGATGCGCTGTGCCTGATCGAATGGCCCCGCAAGGGTGCAGGCTTTTTGCCAAAGCCCGACCTGACCATTACCATTAGCCCGCAAGACAGCGGACGTTCGCTGAAAATTTTGTCCCAGGGCTCGCGTGGCGAGTCGTGGTGTGCCGCTTTGGCATTGGAATCCAATTAAATGATGGGGTCAGGTATGCGCTTTCGCGCGATGGTAGCTGCCGTAGGATTGTTGTTTTTGGCGGTGACCGTCGACGCTGTGGCTGAGACGAAGGTCAACAGCGTTCGCCTGTGGCGGGCACCGGACAACACACGATTGGTGTTCGACCTGACGGGGCCTGTCCAGCACAGCGTGTTTACCCTGACCGCCCCGGATCGACTGGTGATCGACATCAATGGCGCGAGCCTCGGGGCGCCATTGAACGTCAATAGCTCGAACACCCCGATCACCGCAATGCGCTCGGCCCAACGCACGCCGACCGACCTGCGGGTGGTCATCGACCTGAAAAAAGCCGTCACGCCGAAGAGCTTTACCCTGGCGCCGAACGCCCAGTACGGTAATCGACTGGTGGTCGATCTGTTCGATAACCCCGCCGACGCCGCGCCGATTCCGCCGCCGACCAACGTCGCGACAGTGGCCCCGGTTCCGGTCACCCCGGTCGACCCACCGGTCAAATTGCCGCCAGCCCCGGCCGGCAAGCGCGACATCGTCGTGGTCATCGATGCTGGCCACGGCGGCGAAGACCCGGGTGCTTCGGGTTCTCGCGGTCAGCGCGAGAAAGACGTGGTGCTGGCCATCGCTCGCGAACTGCAGCGCCAGGTCAACGGCATGAAAGGCTTCCGCGCCGAACTGACCCGTACCGGCGACTACTTCATTCCCTTGCGCGGGCGTACCGAAATCGCCCGCAAGAAGGGTGCTGACCTGTTCGTCTCGATCCACGCCGACGCCGCACCTTCGGCCGCTGCCTTCGGTGCGTCGGTATTCGCCCTGTCTGATCGCGGCGCCACGTCCGAGACGGCTCGCTGGCTGGCCGACAGTGAAAACCGTTCCGACTTGATCGGTGGTGCCGGCAACGTCAGCCTCGACGACAAGGACCGCATGCTCGCAGGTGTATTGCTTGATCTGTCGATGACTGCTTCCCTGACGTCCAGCCTGAACGTCGGCCAGAAGGTCCTGAGCAACATCGGACGGGTCACCCCGCTGCACAAACAACGGGTGGAGCAGGCCGGATTCATGGTGCTGAAGTCGCCGGACATCCCGTCGATCCTGGTGGAAACCGGGTTCATTTCCAACGCCAACGAAGCGTCGAAACTCGCCGCATCGAGCCACCAGCAGGCGCTGGCGCGGTCGATCAGCAGTGGCGTGCGCCAGTTCTTCCAGCAGAATCCGCCACCGGGCACCTACATCGCCTGGCTGCGTGATTCCGGTGGGATCGCACAAGGTCCGCGTGACCATCGGGTAAACCCTGGCGAGACGCTGGCGATGATTGCCGTGCGATATCAGGTGTCTGCGGCCACGCTGCGCAGCGCCAACAACCTGTCGAGTGATGAGCTCAAGATCGGTCAGCACTTGACCATCCCTGGCACTGAGTTGGCGGCCAAAGAATGAACCAGGTGCTGACCAACACGTCTCGCATCGAGCTGCTCAGTCCACGGCTGGCTAACCAGATTGCCGCCGGTGAAGTTGTCGAGCGCCCGGCTTCGGTGATCAAGGAGCTGCTGGAAAACAGCCTCGACTCCGGCGCCAAACGCATTGATGTCGATGTCGAGCAGGGTGGCGTCAAATTGCTGCGGGTGCGCGACGATGGCAACGGCATTTCTGCCGATGATTTGCCGCTGGCCCTGGCCCGACATGCCACTAGCAAGATCCGCAATCTGGAAGACCTTGAGCAGGTCATGAGTCTCGGGTTTCGTGGTGAGGCCCTGGCTTCCATCAGCTCCGTGGCGCGCTTGACCCTGACCTCCCGCACTAAAGATGCCGATCAGGCCTGGCAGGTCGAAACCGAAGGCCGGGACATGGCGCCGCGCGTACAACCGGCCGCTCATCCGGTAGGTACCTCGGTAGAAGTGCGCGACCTGTTCTTCAATACCCCGGCCCGCCGCAAATTCCTCAAGACCGAAAAAACCGAGTTCGATCACCTGCAAGAAGTGATCAAGCGCCTGGCCCTGGCGCGTTTCGATGTAGCGTTCCATCTGCGTCACAACGGCAAGACTATCCTTAGCCTGCATGAGGCCCACGATGATGCGGCCCGTGCCCGGCGCGTAGCGGCAATCTGCGGCCCGGGGTTCCTGGAGCAGGCGCTGCCGATCGAAATCGAGCGCAATGGCCTGCATCTTTGGGGCTGGGTCGGCTTGCCGACCTTCAATCGCAGCCAGGCGGACTTGCAGCATTTCTTTGTGAATGGTCGTGCGGTGCGCGACAAACTGGTGGCCCACGCGGTACGCCAGGCCTATCGCGATGTGCTGTTCAATGGCCGTCACCCGACTTTCGTGCTGTTTTTCGAAGTCGATCCGGCGGGCGTCGATGTCAATGTGCACCCGACCAAACACGAAGTGCGCTTTCGTGATGGGCGCATGGTTCACGACTTTCTCTATGGCACCTTGCACCGCGCCTTGGGCGATGTAAGGCCGGAAGATCATCTGGCCGCGCCTGTGGCGACAGCCATCGTTCGACCGACCGGCATCGATGCCGGCGAGTTCGGTCCTCAGGGTGAAATGCGTCTGGCGGCCAATGCGCTGCTGGAACAGCCCCTGGCTCAGCCGACCTTCAATGCAGCGGCTGGCTCGGGCGCCGGCGCCGGCGCCGGTTATCAATATCAGTACTCGCCACGGCCTCAATCCGATGTTCCCGCCGCTGAAGCCCAGGCTGCCTACCGCGAGTTTTTCGCGCCGCTGCCCGAAGCCAATGCAGTAGCGCTGCCGGCCGGCCAGGACGACATCCCGCCGCTGGGTTACGCGTTGGCGCAGCTCAAGGGCATCTATATCCTTTCGGAGAACGCCCAGGGCCTGGTGCTGGTGGACATGCACGCGGCCCATGAGCGGATCATGTATGAACGCCTGAAAATCGCCATGGCCAGTGAAGGCCTGAGCGGCCAGCCGCTGTTAGTGCCGGAATCCCTGGCGGTCAGTCAGCGTGAAGCCGATTGCGCCGAAGAGCATGTCGCCTGGTTCCAGCGCCTTGGCTTCGAGTTGCAGCGTCTTGGCCCGGAAACCCTGGCCATCCGGCAGATTCCGGCCTTGCTCAAGCAAGCTGAAGCCAATCGACTGGTCAGTGATGTACTGGCGGATCTGATGGAATACGGCACCAGCGACCGGATTCAGGCGCACTTGAACGAGCTGCTCGGTACCATGGCGTGCCACGGCGCAATTCGTGCGAATCGGCGTCTGGCCCTGCCGGAAATGAACGGGCTGTTGCGCGATATGGAAAACACCGAGCGCAGCGGTCAATGCAACCATGGCCGACCGACCTGGACCCAATTGGGTCTGGACGATCTGGACAAACTGTTCTTGCGCGGTCGTTGATGAACCAGCTTCCTCCTGCGATTTTCCTGATGGGGCCGACCGCCGCCGGCAAGACCGACCTGGCCATCGAACTCACCAAAGTCTTGCCCTGCGAATTGATCAGCGTTGATTCGGCGCTGGTCTATCGCGGCATGGACATCGGCACCGCCAAGCCTTCGAAAGAGCTTTTGGCCGAATTTCCGCACCGTCTGATCGATATTCTCGACCCGGCAGAGAGCTATTCGGCCGCAGATTTCCGACGTGACGCCCTCGAAGCCATGGCCGACATCACCGCCCGCGGAAAAATTCCGCTGCTGGTGGGCGGTACAATGCTCTATTACAAGGCTTTGGTCGAAGGCCTGGCGGACATGCCGGCAGCCGATCCTGAAGTCCGCGCACAGATCGAAGAAGAAGCTGCACGCCTTGGCTGGCAAGCCCTGCACGATCAATTGGCGGTGATTGACCCGCAATCGGCAGCGCGCATTCATCCGAACGATCCCCAGCGACTCAGTCGAGCGCTGGAAGTTTATCGCGTCAGCGGTCAAAGCATGACTGAGCTTCGCTCGCTACAATCTGCGCAAAGTACTGAAGCAGCCGCCTCGGGACATCAACAATTGCCCTATACTGTCGCGAACTTGGCGATTGCTCCGGCAAATCGCCAGGTACTGCATGAGCGAATTAAACAAAGATTTACTTTGATGTTGGAACAGGGATTCATTGACGAGGTCGTAGCCCTGCGTAAGCGAAGTGACCTGCATGCCGGGTTGCCGTCTATACGTGCAGTAGGCTACCGGCAAGTCTGGGACTACCTGGATGGCAAGCTGACGCAAGCCGAGATGCAGGAGCGTGGAATCATTGCCACGCGCCAGCTGGCGAAGCGCCAGTTCACCTGGTTGCGCAGCTGGGCTGATTTACACTGGTTGGACAGCCTGGATTGCGACAATCTGCCGCGCGCCTTGAAATACCTCGGGACCATCTCCATATTGAGCTGAGTCCTTGCAATTGCCGTCTATCCTTGGGGGTATGACGGCCACAAGCCATTTGTTTACCTATTTTTTTAATATTTAATCCTTAAAGGAGTGCGGCACATGTCAAAAGGGCATTCGCTACAAGACCCTTACTTGAATACTTTACGTAAAGAGAAAGTGGGGGTCTCCATCTACCTGGTCAACGGGATCAAACTGCAAGGCACGATCGAGTCTTTCGACCAGTTCGTTATCCTGCTGAAAAACACCGTCAGCCAGATGGTCTACAAGCACGCTATCTCTACAGTGGTGCCGGTTCGTCCAATTCGTCTGCCTAGCGCAACCGAATCCGAAGCAGGTGATGCTGAGCCAGGTAACGCCTGATAGGAGTCTCCTTTGTTCTTTGAGCGCCACGGTGGTGGTGAACGGGCAATTCTCGTTCACTTGGATGGTCAGGACCCTGAGGCGCGCGAAGATCCGCAGGAGTTTCAGGAGTTGGCAGTTTCGGCTGGCGCCGAGACCGTCGCGTTTTTCAACGTGCCGCGTCATCGGCCAACCGCCAAATACCTGATTGGCAGCGGCAAGGTCGAAGAGTTACGCGACCTGGTCAAAGCCGAACAGGTAGATCTGGTGATTTTCAATCACATCCTCTCGCCCAGTCAGGAACGTAACCTCGAACGTGTTTTCGAGTGTCGCGTGATCGACCGCACGGGTCTGATTCTCGATATCTTTGCCCAACGCGCCCGCACCCATGAAGGCAAGCTCCAGGTCGAACTGGCCCAGCTTGAGCACATGAGTACGCGGCTGGTTCGAGGCTGGACTCACCTTGAGCGGCAGAAAGGCGGTATTGGTCTGCGCGGTCCGGGTGAAACCCAGCTGGAAACCGACCGGCGCCTGTTGCGGGTTCGCCTGCGCCAGATCAAGGGGCGCCTGGAAAAGGTCCGCAGCCAGCGCGAGCAATCTCGACGCGGGCGCAAACGTGCTGACATTCCGACGGTTTCACTGGTGGGTTACACCAACGCCGGCAAATCGACGCTGTTCAACTCGGTAACCGATTCCGACGTTTTCGCCGCCGACCAACTCTTCGCCACCCTCGATCCGACCCTGCGCCGCCTCGAACTCGATGACCTCGGGCCGATTGTGCTGGCCGATACCGTGGGCTTCATTCGGCATCTGCCGCACAAACTGGTCGAGGCATTTCGGGCTACGCTCGAAGAGTCGAGCAACTCCGACCTGCTGCTGCACGTGATCGACGCCCATGAACCCGAGCGTATGGCCCAGATTGAACAGGTCATGGTGGTGCTCGGGGAGATCGGTGCTCAAGACTTGCCGATCCTTGAGGTATACAACAAACTCGATTTGCTCGAGGGTGTTGAGCCGCAGATCCAGCGCGATGCCGATGGCAAACCGCAGCGGGTCTGGTTGTCGGCCAAGGACGGTACAGGTCTGGATTTGCTCAAGCAGGCCGTGGCCGAACTGCTCGGCGATGATTTGTTTGTTGGCACCTTGCGCTTGCCGCAACGTTTTGCTCGACTGCGTGCGCAGTTTTTCGAACTCGGTGCGGTACAGAAAGAAGAACACGACGAAGAAGGCATCAGTTTGCTGGCCGTTCGTTTGCCACGTATCGAGTTGAATCGACTGGTGAGCCGCGAAGGTCTGCAACCGCTGGAATTCATCGAGCAACACACTTTGCAATAAAAGCCTGAGAAAGCGGTTGTGCCGCGGTGACAGGCATTCTGTAGCATTGGTCGGCGCGCCGTGGGTGCGTCTTTGCTTTATCAGATGGAGAGCGCTATGGCTTGGAATGAGCCGGGTGGCAACTCGAATAATCAGGATCCTTGGGGTGGCAAGCGCCGCAATAACGGCGACCGCAAGGGACCACCGGATCTCGACGAGGCCTTCCGAAAGCTGCAGGAAAGCCTGAACGGGTTGTTCGGTGGTGGTAAGAAACGCGGTGGTGACGGCGGTGGTTCGGGCAGGAGTGGTGGCTTCGGCGGCATTCTTGGCATCGGCCTTGTCGTGCTGGCGGCCGTGTGGCTGTACAGCGCGGTCTACGTAGTCGACGAGCAGGAGCAAGCCGTGGTGCTGCGCTTCGGCAAGTACTACGAAACCGTCGGCCCGGGCCTGAACATCTATTTCCCGCCAATCGATCGCAAGTACCTTGAAAACGTCACGCGTGAGCGTGCCTATACCAAGCAGGGTCAAATGCTGACTGAAGACGAGAACATCGTCGAAGTGCCGCTGACCGTGCAGTACAAGATCAGCAACTTGCAGGACTTCGTGCTGAGCGTCGATCAGCCGGAAATCAGCCTGCAGCACGCGACCGAAAGTGCCTTGCGCCATGTGGTGGGTTCCACCGCGATGGACCAGGTGCTGACCGAAGGCCGTGAATTGATGGCCAGCGAAATCAAGGAGCGTCTGCAACGCTTCATGGATACCTATCGCACCGGTATCACCGTCACTCAGGTCAACGTACAGAGCGCAGCGGCACCGCGTGAAGTTCAGGAAGCCTTCGATGACGTGATCCGCGCCCGCGAAGACGAGCAGCGCTCGCGCAACCAGGCTGAAACCTACGCCAACGGCGTCGTGCCGGAAGCCCGTGGTCAGGCCCAGCGCATCATCGAAGATGCCAATGGTTACCGTGACGAAACCGTCTCGCGCGCCAAGGGTGAGGCCGATCGCTTCACCAAGCTGGTCAGCGAATATCGCAAGGCCCCTGAAGTCACCCGCGAGCGTCTGTACCTGGACACCATGCAGGAAGTCTTCAGCAATACCAGCAAGGTTCTCGTGACCGGCAACAAGAATGGCCAGAGCAATCTGCTGTACTTGCCGCTGGACAAGATGGTCGAAAGTGGTCGTAACACCAGTGCTCCAGTGACCGGTGCGGCGGCCACCAGCAATGAAGCGAATGCACGTGCGGCAGCCGATCTGCAGCAACAGCAAGCACGTACCAGGGAGAGTCGCTGATGAGCAATAAATCGCTGATCACCCTAATTGTTGTCGTCGTCGTGGCGATCGCAGCCTGGAACTGCTTCTATATCGTGGCTCAGACCGAGCGTGCGGTGCTTCTGCAATTTGGTCGCGTGGTCCAGACCGATGTGCAGCCGGGACTGCATGTGAAAGTGCCTTACGTTAACCAGGTGCGTAAATTCGACGCACGACTGATGACGCTGGACGCACCGACACAGCGCTTCCTGACGCTGGAAAAGAAAGCCGTCATGGTCGACGCCTACGCCAAGTGGCGCGTGAAAGATGCCGAGCGCTTCTACACAGCGACTTCCGGCCTCAAGCAGATTGCCGACGAGCGTCTTTCCCGTCGTCTGGAATCGGGCCTGCGTGACCAGTTCGGTAAGCGCACGCTGCACGAAGTGGTGTCCGGTGAGCGCGATGCGCTGATGACCGATATCACCGCTTCGCTGAACAAGATGGCGGAAAAAGAGCTGGGTATCGAAGTGGTCGATGTTCGGGTCAAGGCTATCGATCTGCCGAAAGAAGTGAACCGCAGCGTGTTCGAGCGTATGAGCTCCGAGCGTGAGCGTGAAGCTCGCGAGCACCGCGCCAAGGGTAACGAGCTGGCAGAAGGCATTCGTGCCGACGCCGATCGTCAACGCCGCGTGCTGCTGGCTGAAGCCTATCGTGAATCTGAAGAGGTTCGCGGTGACGGTGATGCCCAGGCGGCTGCGATCTACTCCAAGGCCTATGGCCAGGATCAGGAGTTCTACGGTTTCTACCGTAGCCTGCGTGCCTACCGTGAAAGCTTCGCGAACAAATCCGACGTCATGGTCCTCGACCCAAGCAGCGACTTCTTCCGTTACCTGGAAAAAGCCAAGCCTTGATACGCTGTTGACCTGAATCATCCCCCGCCTGGCGGCTAAAGCCTCGGGCGGGGTGATCCTTTGGGAAAACGTGTGTATGATGCGGCAGCCGGGAAATTCCCGGCTTTTTTGCGTCTGCACGTTTGATTGCGGTTTTATGCAAGACAACGAGTTGAATGACTCGACAGGTTTTTCGAGGAAAGTGGTTGGCGAAGCCGATTTCAGGCTTTTCGCCGCGTTGTTCATGCGTGGGGTTTGTGTGCATGAGCCGATCATTTTCTGCTTCACTCAAGGCTCGCCCAACGGCTGGCCGCCCGGATCATAGGGGAATGGCGTAATGGCAACGGTAGACCGCTGGCTGCTGCCAGATGGCATCGAAGAAGTACTGCCACCAGAAGCGGCGCGCATCGAAGTAGCGCGTCGCCAGGTGTTGGATCTGTTCCAGAGCTGGGGTTACGAGTTTGTCGTGACTCCCCATATCGAGTACCTGGAATCCCTGCTGACCGGCGCGGGCCAGGACCTCGATCTGCGTACCTTCAAAGTCATCGACCCGCAATCGGGCCGGCAGATGGGCTTCCGTGCCGACATCACGCCGCAAGTGGCGCGCATCGATGCGCACACCTTGCGTCGCGAAGGCCCGAGTCGTCTGTGCTATGCCGGTAGCGTGCTGCACGCTCAACCGCGCGCACTGTCGTCTTCGCGCAGCCCGATTCAGCTGGGCGCCGAGTTGTATGGCGATGGCAGCCCGAGCAGCGACGTGGAGGTCATCAGTCTGATGCTGGCAATGCTGCAACTGGCCGACGTGCCGGATGTGCATATGGACCTCGGTCATGTGGGCATCTACCGCGGCTTGGCCCGTGCCGCCGGTTTGTCCGGTGAAGTCGAGCAACAGTTGTTCGATGCATTGCAACGCAAGGCCATCGACGAGGTCATTACCTTGACTGAAGGCTTGCCTGCCGATCTGTCGGGCATGCTGCGGGCGTTGGTCGACCTGTGTGGTGGCCGTGAAGTATTGAGCGCTGCCCGCGAGCGCCTGGCGAATGCGCCGGCGCCTGTTTTGGCCGCTCTGGACGACTTGCTGGCGATTGCCGAGCGTCTGTCCATGCGTTTCCCGCAATTACCGCTTTACTTCGATCTGGGCGAGTTGCGCGGCTATCACTACCACACCGGTGTGGTGTTCGCGGTGTTCGTGCCGGGTGTTGGCCAGTCGATTGCCCAGGGCGGTCGTTACGACGATATCGGCGCCGACTTCGGTCGCGCGCGTCCGGCAACCGGCTTCTCTACCGATTTGAAAACCCTGGTGACCCTGGGGCGTGCTGAAATCGAGCTACCGTCTGGCGGTATCTGGATGCCTGACAGTACGGATGCAGCACTCTGGCAGCAGGTTTGCCAGTTGCGCAGTGAGGGTCAGCGTGTTGTCCAAGCGTTGCCTGGGCAACCTTTGGCCGCCGCCCGTGAAGCGGACTGCGACCGGCAATTGATTCAGCAGAACGGGCTTTGGCAAGTATCGCCACTGGCTTCTTGAGTTTTCCTGCCGGCCGCCGCCGGCACCAAGTTTGCGCGAATGAGGACAAGTGTTATGGGTAAGAATGTCGTAGTCCTGGGCACCCAATGGGGTGATGAGGGCAAAGGCAAGATCGTTGATCTGCTGACCGAACATGCTGCCGCCGTAGTGCGCTACCAGGGTGGCCACAACGCTGGTCACACCCTGGTGATCGATGGCGAAAAAACCGTCTTGCACCTGATCCCGTCGGGCGTACTGCGCGAAGGCGTGCAGTGCCTGATCGGCAATGGCGTGGTGGTTGCACCCGACGCCCTGCTGCGGGAAATCATCAAGCTGGAAGAGAAAGGCGTACCGGTGCGCGAGCGTCTGCGTATCAGCCCATCCTGCCCGCTGATCCTGTCCTACCACGTAGCGCTGGACCAGGCCCGTGAAAAGGCCCGTGGCGAGCTGAAGATCGGTACTACCGGTCGCGGCATTGGCCCGGCTTACGAAGACAAGGTTGCCCGTCGTGGCCTGCGCATCGGTGACCTGTTCCACCGTGAGCGTTTCGCCGCCAAGCTGGGCGAGTTGCTGGATTACCACAACTTCGTCCTGGTCAATTACTACAAAGAGCCGGCGATCGACTTCCAGAAGACTCTGGATGAGTGCATGGAATACGCCGAGCTGCTGAAGCCGATGATGCTCGACGTCACCGCCGAGCTGCACGAACTGCGTCGCGCTGGTAAAGACATCATGTTCGAAGGCGCCCAAGGCTCCCTGCTGGACATCGACCACGGTACCTACCCGTACGTCACCAGCTCCAACACCACCGCGGGCGGCATCGCCACCGGTTCGGGTTTTGGTCCGATGTACCTGGATTACATCCTCGGCATCACCAAGGCCTACACCACTCGCGTGGGTTCGGGTCCGTTCCCGACCGAACTGTTCGACGACGTCGGTGCGTTTCTCGCCAAGCGTGGCCACGAGTTCGGTGCGACCACCGGCCGTGCCCGTCGTTGCGGCTGGTTCGACGCCGTCATCCTGCGTCGCGCTATCGACGTCAACAGCATCTCGGGCCTGTGCCTGACCAAGCTGGACGTGCTGGACGGCCTGGAAACCATCAACATCTGCGTTGGCTACAAGAACCAGGATGGTGCAGTGATCGATGCACCGACTGACGCCGACAGCTACATCGGCCTGGAGCCGGTGTACGAAGAGATGCCAGGCTGGACCGAATCCACCGTCGGTGCCAAGACCCTGGAAGAGCTGCCGCAAGCTGCGCGCAACTACATCAAACGCGTCGAAGAGTTGGTCGGTGCGCCGATCGACATTATTTCGACGGGCCCGGACCGCAACGAAACCATCGTTCTGCGTCATCCGTTTGCTTAACAAGTCGTTGATGTAAAACACAAAGGGTCCTTCATTGGACCCTTTGTCGTTTATGCCTCTCGGACGGCATGACCTTTGCTGCGATCTTCATTAAATGCATCTTTTCTGGTGTGCCATCAATTTAATGGCGTCAAAGCAGAGGGGTTTCCTGTGTCGGCCGTTCTCTCACTGTTACAAAGCCGTCTATTGCGGCCCGTGTTCGTTACCTTGGGTATCGCCCTTCTGGTGCAGGTGCTGGTGGCTGTCGCCCTGACGCGGAGCACGGTGACCGCGCTGGAAGCCGATCTGGCCGTGCGCCTGGGTGCCGACAGTCAAAAACTCTCCGGCGAACTGGAGCGGGCAGGGCGTGAAGTCACGTCGAGCCTCGACACTCTTTCGACCAACACGCGTCAGCGCCTTACGGCCGGTTTGTCCTCGCGATTGAAGGACGAGCAGGCACAGCTGCGTGCGACGCTGGAGAAGGATCTGAAGGATTCTGCCAATGATATGGCGCAGCTTCTGGCCTCGGTCGCACCTCGCGCCATGTGGGACAGCGACGTTCCAACCCTGTCCGAATTCGCCCGCCGGGCCCAGCGCAATCCTAACGTGCTGTTCGTGGTCTATGACGACGCTACGGGGCAGCACCTGACGCGCTACCTTAACCGGGAAAACCCGATCAACAAGGCTCTGCTGGAAAAAGGCCAGGGCGAGCGCGCGCTGGACAAGGTGCTGGACGCGGCGAAGAACGATCCGTCGGTCTACTACCTAGAAGCCTCGATCAACCCCAATGGCGTGGAAATCGGCAAAGTCTTGATGGGTGTCTCGACCGCCTCGGTGGAAGCCGACGTGGCGGCGCTGGACAAGCGTTTCCTGGCGTTGATCGCCAGCAGCGATGAGCTGGTGGGCAACAGCCTGAAAGGTGCGGCGGCCGATAGCGCCACGGCGATGCGCGCGCGGCTGCAGTCGGCGCAGTCCACCGCGTCCGAGATGAAATCCAATACCACTGACACTGTGCAGGCAGCGGCAACCACTTTGCGCTGGCGCATCGGCATGGGCCTGGCGCTCGTAGGTTTCGCTGTTCTATTGCTGCTCGCGGTGGTACTGGGTCGTCGAGTGGTCAACCGCTTGAAAATGCTCATCGCCGCCATGGATGACCTGGCCGCGGGGGAGGGTGACCTGACCAAGCGCGTGCAGATCAACAGCAAGGACGAAATCGGCGACATGGCCTCGGCGGTCAATCGCTTTGTGGATAAGTTGCAGCCGATCGTGCGTGAGGCGGGCGATGTGGCCCAGCGCACTGGCGTGGAAATCGGCGCCATGACGTTGCGCAATGCCGGAGCCGATGCGGCGGCGGGCATGCAGCGTGATGAAGTGGCCGAGAGCTTGCGTGCGTTGTCACAGATGGCGGATGACGCTCAATCTGAAAGCCAGGCGATGCAGGCGGCCTTGCAGCAGGTGGTGGACATTCGCTCGGCCACTGATGAAAACACCCGGACCTCGGCGAAGGTCGGCAGTCTGATCGAGGCGTTGGCGGGGCAGGTCGATACCGGCGCGAAAGTCATCGAGCGGCTGGCGCAGCAGAGTGAGCAGATCGAAGTGGTGCTGACGGTGATTCACGGAATCGCCGAGCAAACCAACCTGCTGGCCCTGAACGCCACCATCGAGGCCGC